>JBPYFG010000085.1:0-4540 GCA_051986365.1 Xanthobacteraceae bacterium | reverse complement strand
CGCCGCACCATCTCGAAATCGGACAGCCGAAAGGCGCGGCCGACTTCAACGAACTTGCGATCGACCGATTGGATCGCGCCCATGAGGCCGAGATAGACCGGAAAGAACACGCCGACCGCAATCAGCGTCACCTTGGACGCTTCGAAAATCCCGAGCCATAAAATGAATAGCGGGATCCAGGCGATCGACGGAATCGCGCGCAAGGCCTGCAGGCTGGGATCAAGCAGGCGCCTTAGCAGCGGCGAGTAGCCGGTCGCTGCGCCGACGACGGTCGCGACCGCGGCGCCAAGCGCAAATCCGGCGGCGACCCGCGACAAGGTCACCAATGTGTCGCGCTGCAATTCGCCGGTGCGGGCGAGATCGACGAAGGTTTGGAAGACGACCGAGGGCGGCGGCGCCAAGCGCCCGGTCGACCAGCCAAGCCGCACCACGATTTCCCAGGCCAGCGCCAGCGCCACCGGCACAATCAGGCCCAAGGCCGGCCGGACGAACCGCGCGCGGCGGCTCGCCGCCGATCGTTCCTGCGCCGGTGTGCCTTCCGCGGCGATGGTCATGCTGACAAGAGACATGGTGGCGTCGGTTTTTGCAATCTGCCATCGGCCCCGGCCAGTTGTCGGGCCCGTCATTGCGAGCGCTGCGAAGCAATCCAGCGCACCAAATCCGTGGCCGATCGTTCCACGGCTTACGATAAGTTCTGGATTGCTTCGTCGCTTTCGCTCCTCGCAATGACGACGTCGGCTACGCCGCGCTTACGAACCGGTCGTCGACCAGATCGTCGAGCGCTTTTTTGACGTCGACATTGCCGGGGATGACTCCGGCCTGTTGCAGCGCCAATCCCGCTTTCAAGATGGTGTCGCGCTGCGGCGTGCCGATACGGTTGAAATTCAGATCAGTGCGCTCCTTGAGCTGGATATCGACCACCGCGCCGGGCAGCTTGGTCGCCTCGATGAATACGCGCTTTTCGTCGTCATAGTTCGCCAGGCAATATTTGCGCGCATTCTCGTAGACCCCGAGCACGCGCCGCGTCAGGTCGGGATAGGTTTTGAGAAACTCCTCGCGGCCATTGAGGATGCCGTAGGTGTTGGCGTCCTTATTGCGATAAAACAGCCGCGCGCCGTCTTCGACCTGCGCCTGGGCCATCATCGGGTCGAGGCCGGCCCAGGCGTCGACATCGCCGCGGATGAGCGCGGTCTTGCCGTCCGGATGCTGTAGCAGCACCTCGCTAATGTCCTTCTCGCTCAAGCCGACCGAGAGCAGAGCGCGCACCAGGAAAATGTGCGGATCGGTGCCGCGGGTCACCGCCACGCGCTTGCCTTTGAGGTCATCGATTTTGTTGATCGAGGTGTCTTTGCGTGTCACCAGCGCCGTCCATTCCGGCTGCGAATAGACGTAGATCGATTTGATCGGATTGCTGTTGATTTTGCTTAAGAGCGCCGCCGAGCCCGCGGTCGAACCAAAATCGATTGAGCCGGCATTGAGGAACTCCAGCGCCTTGTTGGAGCCGAGCGTCTGCACCCAGCGGACGCCGATGCCGTCTTTGGCGAATTCTTTCTCGAGAAGGCCCTTCTCCTTGAGCACCATCGACACCGGATTGTAGGTCGCCCAGTCGATGCGAATTTCCGACGGTTTGTCGGCGGCGCGGGCCGGGCGGCCGAAGGCACCAAGGGACAGCGCGGCGCCCGCGGCACCGGCGAGGACATTGCGGCGATGAAGCATGACGACCTCCAAAACTATGTTTTTCCATAGGAGCGGCCGCCAGAGCCGTCAATCGGAAAAAATGACTATGGAGTGGCACAAATATAGAATGATTATGCCGTTGCTGCGTCCCGAGGCTTGGACGATGCCATCGCCTTCACGGCACTCAATCACGACCCGCGCGATTACAGGCCATCGGATCGCGATGACACTCCCCGTCCGCTCCGCTAAGCCTATCGGTGATGCTAGACATTCAACGATCGCCACGCAGCACGAGTGAATTGATCGACCCGGCGGCGCTCGCCGTCGATCTCAAAACACTGGCCGAGCGCCATGCCGGCCGTGACCGCGAATTGCGGACCGCGGTCGCTCAGCACCTCAAGGCGGCGCTCACGCAGGCGCGCGCCCGCGCCGAAGAATTCCTGCTTAGAGATCGGCACGGCCGGCGCTGCGCCGAGCGGCTCGCTTTGCTGCAGGACGAAATCATCCGCATCCTGTTCGAGTTTGCCGGCAGCGAGCTCTACCCGTCGCGGGTGCCGTCCGAAGCCGAGCGCATGGCCGTGGTCGCGACGGGCGGCTACGGCCGCCGGTTGCTGGCGCCGGGCTCGGACATCGATCTTCTGTTTCTGCTTCCCTACAAACAGACGGCGTGGGGCGAGTCCGTCGCCGAGGCCCTGCTCTACTGTCTGTGGGATATGGGTCTGAAGGTCGGCCACGCTACGCGCTCGGTCGACGAGTCGATTCGCCAGGCCAAGGCGGACATGACGATCCGCACTGCGCTGCTCGAGTCGCGGTATTTGTTCGGCGACGTCAAGCTCTACAACGAGCTGACCGCGCGCTTCGACAGGGAAGTGGCGCAAGGAAGCGCCGCGGAATTCGTCACCGCCAAGCTCGCCGAGCGCGAGCAGCGCCATCGCCGCGCCGGCCAATTCCGTTACGTGGTCGAACCCAACGTCAAGGACGGCAAAGGCGGCTTGCGCGACCTGCACACCCTGTTCTGGATCGCCAAATATGTCTACCGCGTCCGCGAGCCGGAAGAATTGATCGAGCGCGGCGTATTCGATCACGACGAGTACAATCTGTTCCGCCGCTGCGAAGATTTCTTGTGGTCGGTCCGCTGCAACATGCATTTCGTCGCCGGCCGCGCCGAAGAGCGATTGTCGTTCGATATCCAGCGCGATATCGCGGTGCGGCTCGGCTACACCGCGCATCCCGGCTTGCGCGATGTCGAACGCTTCATGAAGCATTATTTCCTCACCGCCAAGCATGTCGGCTATTTGACCGCCATCCTCTGCGCCGGGCTCGAGGAGCGACAGGCCAAGCCGGCGCCGGTTTTAAGCCGGATGATGGCGCGGCTGCGCCCGGCGCCGAGCCCGAAAAAACTGAGCGACGACTTTGTCGTCGACAATAACCGCATCAATATCGCGCGCGCCGACGTATTCCGGCGCGACCCGATCAATCTGATCCGGATGTTTCGGCTGGCGCAGCAGCACAATCTCGAATTTCATCCCGAAGCGCTGCGCGCGGCGACGCGCTCGCTCAAGCTGATCGACAAGAAAGTCCGCGACGACGGCGAGGCCAATCGCCTGTTCCTGGAAATCCTGACCGCCCCCGACGCTGCGGAGATCGTGCTCCGCCGCATGAACGAGGCCGGCGTGCTCGGCGCTTTCGTGCGGTCGTTCGGCCGCATCGTCGCGATGATGCAGTTCAACATGTACCATCACTACACGGTAGACGAGCACCTCATCCGCTGCATCGGCATGCTCAACGAGATCGCCCGCGGCGACAATCCGGAAACGGCGCTCGCTAGCGAACTGATAAAGACGATCCAGCCGCAGCATCGGCCGGTTCTTTGCGTCGCATTATTCCTGCACGACATCGCCAAGGGCGGGGTCGAGGATCATTCGATCGCCGGCGCGCGGCTGGCCCGCCGCTTCGGTCCGCGTTTGGGCTTGAGCGCCGCGGATAGTGAACTTGTCGCCTGGCTGGTCGAAGTGCACCTCGTTATGTCGACCGTGGCGCAATCACGCGACCTGTCGGACCGCAAGACCATCGAGAATTTCGCCGCGGTGGCGCAGTCGCTGGAGCGGCTTAAGCTCCTAACGATCCTCACCACGGCAGACATCCGCGCGGTCGGCCCCGGGGTGTGGAACGGATGGAAAGCGCAGCTGATCCGCACCCTCTATTACGAGACCGAACCGGTGCTCACCGGCGGCTTTTCTGAGGTCAATCGCGCGCAGCGCGTCGCGCGTGCCCAGGCCGAGTTCCGCGCCGAGCTGGCGGACTGGCCGGCGGCCGAGCTCGACGCTTATCTCGAGCGGCACTATCCGGCCTATTGGCTCAAGGTCGATTTGCCGCACAAGCTCGGCCACGCCCGTTTCGTGCGGGCAACCGAGGCGGCCGGAAAAAGCCTTGCCACGCAGGTTGCCTTTGATGCGGCGCGCGGCGTCACCGAGCTCACGGTGTTCGCGCCGGATCATCCGTGGCTCCTTTCGATCATCGCCGGCGCCTGCGCACTCGCGGGCGCTAACATCGTTGATGCGCAGATCTACACCACCACCGACGGCATCGCGCTCGACACCATCGCGGTATCGCGCGAATTCGAGCGCGACGAGGATGAAGCGCGGCGCGCGGCGCGGATCGGCGATGCCATCGAGAAAGCGGTGCGCGGCGAATTGAAGCTACCGGAGACCGTCGCCAAGCGCACGCCACCGAAGGGGCGCCTGAAGGCTTTCGCCATCGAGCCGGAAGTCACCGTCAACAATCAATGGTCGAACCGCTACACCGTGGTCGAGGTCACCGGATTAGACCGGCCGGGACTGCTTTACGAACTGACGACGACGCT
>JBPYFG010000084.1:0-3375 GCA_051986365.1 Xanthobacteraceae bacterium | reverse complement strand
ATTTCCAGCGCCTGCTCGCCGGCATCCGGCTGCGAAATCAGAAGATCGTCGACATTGACACCGAGCTTGCGCGCATAGATCGGATCGAGCGCATGTTCGGCGTCGATGAACGCGCAAATGCCGCCCTTTTTCTGCGCTTCGGCCAGGCAATGCAAAGCCAGCGTCGTTTTACCTGAAGATTCCGGGCCGTAGATTTCCACGACGCGGCCGCGCGGCAGGCCGCCGATGCCGAGCGCAATATCGAGACCGAGCGAACCTGTGGAAACCGTGTCTACGTCCATCGACTGCATGTTCTTGCCGAGCCGCATGATCGAGCCCTTGCCGAAGCTGCGCTCGATCTGCGACAGCGCGGCATCAAGGGCTTTCGATTTATCCATGGACGATCCTTCGACGAGACGAAGTGCTGCACTCATTTCTCGCGCTCCTTATGACCGGGATTCGGAGGGCACGGAAGGTGCGGCCTCCGCCGCTGGCCTGTCACAATTGACGATGAAAGGACTGTACACGATTTGTTCCAAGTTCGCAATATGTTCTCGTCAGGGTAGTTGGGTACTTGGCCTGCCTAGCGCCGTACCGCTTGGTCAGCCTGTGCGCGCGATCGGTGAGAAATGAGCCATTTTTCGGCGACCGCAAAAGGGTGACCTTTATCGGTGCGGGTTGCCAGCTCGATAACGCAATCCTGCGCTCGGCGAGCGAACGGAATAGCGGCCGCCGCATCGACACTCCCGAGCTTGTGACAATGACTGTGTGACAAATCTGTGATCCTCGTCACGGCGGGATGCCTGCGCGCGCTTACGGTCGACGCAATCAGAGGCGGCGCGCGCAGTGGGCCGTGTACGCACGGGGATGCACCATGGACGCGATATATTTCCGAGATAAAGCCGAGACCTGTCTGCGGCTGGCAAAGGGGCTGTCATGGAATAATCCGGCGCGAGGCGAGCTCATGAAGCTTGCCGAAGAGTTCCAGCGGCAAGCCGAAGAACTCGAAGCCAGAAAACGATCGCCGGCACGCCGATCGAGATTCTCGGCGCAAAAGTAAGCAGCCGATAGGGTGCAGCGCGCACGATTTACGTGAATATTTTTCCTGTATTTACAAAGGATTTGGTCGAAACCCTGCCCTGAAGCCCTATCGCCATCGTCCGTAGGATCTGTACGGACCTCCGGCCGCTTGCGCTGTCCCGGAATGCATCCCCTCAGCGCTTGCGGCAAAGCCTCGGCTTCCCAAAGGCCGGGGCTTTTTTGCTGTTGGCCATACTCGTCCTTCGGGCGAGCCGCTACTAGCGCCGGCGCTGACGGCCCTCTATGAGAGCAGCCATTATGAGAACAGCGTTGCCGCCGCGCTTCCTCAGCCACGCCGAGCTGGACACGGTTATCCGTCTTGCGCCGCTTATTGCCATCGATCTGATCATCCGCAACGCGCGCGGCGAAGCACTCCTTGGTCTGCGCACGAACGAGCCGGCCAAGGACTGTTATTTTGTTCCCGGAGGCATAATCCTCAAAAACGAGCGGCTGGCCGATGCATTCGCTCGGCTGGTGAAGACTGAGACCGATCACGCCGCAAGCTTTGACGACGCCCGGCTGATCGGCGTGTTCGAGCATTTCTACGACAACAATCGTTCCGGCAATGGCGGATACGGCACCCATTACGTGGTGCTCGGCTACGAATTGCGATGGCCGAGCGCGGTCGTGCCGAGACCCGACGACCAGCACAGCGAACTGCGGTGGTGGTCTGTTGCCGAGCTATTGGCCTCAGACAGCGTGCATGAAAACGCCAAGGCCTATTTCCGTTCGCGCGCAACGCCGAGCGCCCGGCATGACGGCGTTATGCCTCGATGACGATCTTCGGCGCGGGGCGGCTTGAGGCGGCAAGGCCGTCGCGCACCCGTATCGCGATGTCCCGATAATATTTGGCGTGGTCGCTATCCGGCGCCGTCGCCACGACCGGCGATCCACTATCCGATTTTTCCCGGATCGCGATATCGAGCGGCACCTCGCCCAGGAACGGAACGCCGAGGCGCTCGGCTTCGCGACGCGCGCCCCCATGACCGAATATGTCCGAGCGCGTGCCGCATTGCGGGCAGACGAATGTGCTCATGTTTTCGACAATGCCGAGCACGGGCACGTTGACACGGCGAAACATGGCGATCCCGCGCCGTGCGTCGATCAAAGCGAGATCCTGCGGCGTCGAAACAATGACCGCGCCTTTAAGCGGCACCTGCTGGGCCATCGTGAGCTGCGCATCGCCGGTGCCCGGCGGCATGTCCACGACCATAACATCAAGTGCGCCCCATTCCACCTCGCGCAGCATCTGCGTGAGAGCCGACATCACCATCGGCCCGCGCCAAATCATCGGCGTCTCCTCCTCGATGAGGAAGCCGATCGACATTACTGGCATGCCGAACCGCTCGATCGGCCGCAGCCGGTTGCCGCCGATCGCCTGCGGCCGCTCGCGGATGGCGAGCAATTTCGGCATTGACGGTCCGTAGATGTCGGCGTCGAGAATGCCGACCTTCAGTCCAAGCTCGCGCAGCGCCAGCGCCAGATTGACCGCGGTGGTCGACTTGCCGACGCCGCCTTTACCGGAGGCGATGGCGATGATGGCCCCCACGCCGGGGATGCCCGATGGCGCCGCCGGACCGCCGGGTGCACCCGGACGCGGACGCGCCGCCGGCGAGACTTGCGGGCGCGGCGGCCCGCCGCGGGCCGATCCGGCGCTCCCGCTGCGCTCTGCTGTGAGCGCCACCATCACTGACTGCACGCTCGGCAACGCGGCGACAGCTTTTTGCGCGCGCTCACGAATGGCTTCCCAAGCCTCAACGGCGCCGGCATCAACCGTAATCGAGAAGAAGACTTTACCGTCGGCGACAACGATGTCCGAAAGCTTGCCGGTCGACGGCAGCGGCACGCCCTCCGGGCTGGCGATGTTACCGAGCGCTGTAAGAACGTCGTCTTTCGAGGTGCTCATATCGGGGTTACCGGCAAAATTCGCTCTCTAGATAGGCCAGCCGGTGCGGCGGTCAATCTCGCCAATCGGTGTTGACGCGCCGCCATCGGCCGGGCCATGAGCAGTGTACATCCGTCATCCTGAGGAGCGAGCGAAGCGAGCCTCGAAGGATGAGCGGCAAGCCGAAATCGGACTTGCGATTTCGGACAATAATTGTCCAAGTCGGCAACAGCCGACTTGGCTGCCGTTGCGCTTCGAGGGTCGCTCCGCGACCACTTCAGGGTGACGGACCGGGTTCAACGTCATTCCGGAGGAGATAATGGCAAAGGTCGCATTCGTCGGGCTTGGAGTCATGGGCTACCCGATGGCGGGGCATCTCAAGGCGAAGGGCGGCCACGACGTCACGGTTTATAACCGCACCGCGGCCAAAG
>JBPYFG010000083.1:0-2940 GCA_051986365.1 Xanthobacteraceae bacterium | reverse complement strand
GGCCGCCGCACGCGCGATTGCGATGCAATCGTTGATGAGTACGTCATAGGGCTCGCCGGCGCGGTACCATTCGAGCAACGTGAATTCAGGATGATGCAGCGCGCCGCGCTCGCGGTTGCGAAACGATCTGGCGAACTCGACGATGCGTTGCTCACCGGCCGCCAATAATTTCTTGCAGGAAAATTCCGGAGACGTGCGCAGATAAAGCGGCGCCGCGCGGCCGTCGGTCGCCATCAGCGATGTCGCAAAGGCATGCAGGTGGGTTTCGTTACCGGGCGAAATCCGCAAGCTTGCGGTCTCAACTTCGACAAAGTCGCGCGCGGCGAACCAGGCGCGCAAGCTCGCCACGATGCGGCCCCGCGCCAGCAGGATCGGCCGGCGATCGGCGTGAATCTCGGGGGCCCAGAACGGCGAGGAAGACGGAGGAACGCGCGGCATGGTCCTGTCGAGCACGTTCCTTGTCTGGCGGCAATTGAGAAATAACTAGCAGTAACGCGCAAGATCAGTATGGTGCGCCCGAAATCCCAAAGCCAATCCGTAAGCCCAAATCTGTAAGCCATCGTTGAGGAAGCCGTGAAAGTCATTGCCAGTTCATTGCGCAAGGGAAATATCGTCGAAATCGACGGTAAACTCGGGGTCGTTGTGGCCGCCGAGAACATCCATCCCGGCAAGGGCACGCCGGTCACCCAGCTCGACGTCCGCCGCATCAGCGACGGGGTTAAGGTTTCGCTGCGCTATAAGACCACCGAACAGGTCGAGCGGGCCTTCGTCGAAGACCGCAAGCACCAATACATGTATCAGGACGGCGACGGCTTCCATTTCATGAACATGGAAAGCTACGACCAGGTTGCCGTGCCCACCGACATCGTCGGCGACCAGGCGGCCTATTTGCAGCCCGAGATGGAGGTGACCATCAGTCTGCATGAGGGCGTGCCGGTGGCCATCGAACTGCCGCCCAAAGCGGTACTGCAAGTGGTCGAGACCGAGCCTACGGTGAAGGGCCAGACCGCCGCTTCGTCCTACAAGCCTGCTTTGCTCTCGAATGGAGTGCGCACGATGGTCCCGCCTTTTGTCACCACAGGGACCAAGATCGTGGTGATGACCGCGGATGGCAGCTATGTCGAACGGGCAAAAGATTGAGCTTTGCTCGCTGCTCGGCAGCTTTTCTGAACCTAAGCTGAATATTTATTCATCCTGACCGCATCACGCTTCAAAAAAACTCGAGTACGGCTTGGCATCACGCGGGTTGATCGCGATATTATAGAATCCCAAAGACGGGATCTGACGCGTGCGGCGGTCGAGCAAAATTTACGAATGGTTGTGCGCTGCGATGCTCGCGGGTCCGATCGTGCTCGCGCCGCTCGATGCCGTGCTTGCCGGGTGCAAGCCGGATCATCTTCGGCCGCTGTTTTTTATCAAAAGCATGGGAGCATGCGCCTTCGACAGCGAGACATTGAGTTTCGCTGGCACGCCCGGCGAACAGGCGGTGTGCCTGATGCGCGGCATGGATTCGTCGCGCAATCTTGAACCGCATTTGCAGAGCCTACCGCACGCCCTAGCCGATCGCATTGGACAAACGACTGGACTGCCGTCACGCGCCACACTGAGCGACTATCTGTCTATACTGGGGCTCGAGGCTGAGTTCGGCGATTTCCTCTGGCTGCCAGTGTCGCGCGCCCGCGACAACGATCTTGCCGCGCCGATGGCGCGCTATTTTGTAATCCACGACACCAGCGGACCGAATTTCGGCCACCGCTCCTTCCCGGATGACATCGACGGCAGCGGCAAGGTCAACGACTTGCGTAATTTCGAGTGCCATGACGGCTGGGGCAAAGCCCATGTCGTCATCAGCCGCACCGGCGGGCTCTTGTTGGTGCACGATTATTCGATCCCGTGGCGCGAGACCAAGTTCGAGCAGGCGGCGGAATTCGGCGGCGCGTTGAAGGGGCTGTTCCTGCATAACGAAATGATTCAGCCGCGCCGCAGCGCGCCAGGGCGCGGCCGGCGCAATGACGCGCGCTCGCCCGATCCCGCCTTTACGGCCGTGCAATACGATCGGCTTGCGCTCCTCTACGTGATCGCCAGCGTGCGGGCCGAACGCTGGCTCATCCCGGCATTCCACGCCGCGATCGATGCGCAGATCCCCAATGGTCACGACGATCCGCTCAACTTCAACATCGAGAGCTTCGCCAACAGCCTCGACAGCCTGATTGCAAAATTGCGCACGTCTGATCAGATTCAGGCGGCGCATCAATAACAAAGTCACGGCCCTGTCAGCCGCACATTACTGGCGGATAGAGGAATTGAAGCTTGAAACGTGCAACTAATGTCGATCTCATCGATATTTCTTGCATTCGGTGCTACCCGCAATTCGATTGGGTAGCAGATGGGTAGCACGCTGAGAGGGCTGTTTTGCGCGAGGGGGTTTTACCGGTTCGGCACCTAAAACCGCATCCAGAGCGCTCCTAATGGCAAGGAGGCGGCCCTAATGGGCGGCCGCCGCTTCCCGCCGCCCTGGTCGATCACGATCATTCGCCAAGCACTCGCCGCCGATGCTCCTCGCGCATTTCGTCGGCGATGCTTCCTCGCGAAGTCTGGTCAAGAGAACGCCGCATCCGCGCCGTTCTGGCGCCCGCTGCGTCCCAAACGAAAGCCGCGAATCGCCGACTTAATCGGTGGAAGGCTGGACGATCTCCCACACGTCGGCCGGCCTGTTCTCCAAGAGAGAGCCTCGGTCGGTAGCAACCCCTCCGGCCGGGGCTCTTGCTCTTACGCGCCCGCCCAAAGACCGGAGCCGCCAGGCGCGCAACGGATTGCGGCGAATATCGCCAAGCTGCCGGATGTGCTGCGCAAGAAACACAATGCCCTCGCTTTTTCCGAGCTTGCGGATCGTCAATTTGCCGGCGAGGATTTGCCGCACCAAGCAAGGCGGAACAGCTC
>JBPYFG010000082.1:0-2303 GCA_051986365.1 Xanthobacteraceae bacterium | reverse complement strand
CCATCGGCCCAGTGTCACCGACGTCTTCGACGTAATAGACCTCATCGCCGCGCCGCAATTTGTCAAAATTGCCGGTCAAGATCGCGTTGCGGTGGAAATACAGGAGCCCGCCTTCCTTGGTCATGAGGTATCCTTGGTCTCTTTCCGGCGCCAGTTCCGCGACCTGGCCGAGCGCCTGATTCTCGGAATCGTGATGCGGATCCTTGGTCCGGCGCTCGCGCTGCTCCTTGAGGTCGCGCAAGCGCCGCTCGGCAATGCGAAAGGTTTCATGGATCGCGTTGCGCAGATCGGGACGTTGGAATTTGCGTTCGAGATGTTCGGGTTCGTGACTGACAACCAGTTCCTTATGGCCCGGAATGCCCAGCTCAACCCGCACTACGGGCGGAATCGTGCCGGCGCTGTTCTTCGCGCGCTGGTCGACGCGAACCCGGCAGGAAATCAGCCGGCCGTAGATTTCCTCCAGTTCGGCGACGCGCGCGCGAATAAGATCCTTCGCCCATTTCGCGCTTTTGATATTGTGGAACGCGACCTCCAGGGGCACTTGCATGGCTCTCTCCGGGCAATCAAGCAGTATTTTTGTATCAACGCGTGGCTATTCGGCTCGGTTCGCGCGCGGCGATAGGGACATCCGATGATGCGAAGCCGCTTGGTTCCCCGCTGCGCTGCCGTGACGGCCTTGCTGTGCGCCTTATTATGCACGCGGGTAGCCGGGGCCGACGCGGCATTTGCGATATGGCTGCAGTCGCTATGGCCGCAGGCGCAAGCGCTTGGCATTTCACGCGCCACGTTTGAAACGACGACACGGGGGCTCGAACCCGATCTCACATTGCCCGATCTGGTCCTGCCTGGCCGGCCGGAGCGGCCCGCCGCCGGGCAACCGGAATTCGTCACGACGCCGGCAGATTATCTCAAAGAGCCGGCGATCGAGCGGCTCGCCGGCGAGGCCCGCAAGATCTATGACCGCTATCGCGCCCCGCTCGACGCAATCGAACGCCAGTTCGGCGTGCCCGCGACAATCGTGCTGGCGATCTTCGGCCGCGAAAGCGATTTCGGCCGCGCCGCCGACAGCCGCAACGCGATTCGCGTGCTGGCGACGCAGGCTTATCTCGGCCGCCGCAAGGAGCAATTCCTCACCGAGTTTTTGCTGGCGCTGAAAATCGTCGACCAGGGCCAGATCAAACTCGCCGACATGAAGAGTTCCTGGGCGGGGGCAATGGGACTGACGCAGTTTCTGCCGTCGGATTACCTGAAATATGCGGTCGATTTCGACGGTGACGGCCGAGCCGACATCTGGCACTCGGTGCCCGACGCGCTTGCGTCCGCCGCCAAGCAACTGCTCGGCGAGGGTTGGCAGCCTGGTCTGCGCTGGGCCTATGAAGCGCATCCGCCCGCCGATGTCGATTGCACCATCGGCGTGCCGAGTCACACGATGGCGATCGGCGAGTGGCTGGCGCGCGGCTTCAAGCCGGCCTATGGACGGGCATTATCCGCCGCAGAACGGGCCGAGACGGCGTCGCTCCTACAGCCGGCCGGCCTCTACGGCCCGTCGTTCCTCGCCACCAAGAACTATTTCGCTATCAAGGAATACAATTTTTCCGATCTCTACGTGCTGTTCGTCGGTCATTTGAGCGACCGCATCACCGACCCACGGCCGTTCGAAACGCCATGGACCAACATCGTGCAATTGCCGACCGCCGATCTCGATCGGATGCAACAGCTGCTGACGGCGCGCGGCTATTATCATGACAAGATCGACGGCAAAGCCGGCATGCTGACGCGCGCCGCGCTTGGCGAATATCAGAAGCGCAACGGGCTGAAAGTCGATTGCTGGCCGAGCGCAGCAGTGTTGCATCAGATGGAAGCAAGCGGACGGTAGTGCGACGTGCGTAGGGTGGGCACCGCCTCGTCGCTCCCGCTCAATCATCTCCGGCAATTGCATTGGGCCGGCGATCGTCCTCAGGCGCCTCGCGGCGATGCGCGTAGCCTGCGATCGAACCAGTGACGCCCGGGTCGGCATAACTATTGCCGTAATGCTGCGCGGCAAAACGTCCACCGGCACGCGCGGCCGCGACGTCGCCCGGAATCGCCGCCGGATCGCAGATGCGGCGTCCGCTCGCGCGCCGCATCAGGTCCACATGAATGTGATTGTAGTGATAGACATTGGCGCCGGGCGCGAGCACGGTTGAGAATTGATCGCAGGCCGCCGACTGCACGTCGTGCAGGAAGCCTTGCTCCGCCGGCGTGCCATGCCAGCCATATTGCACCTTGATCACGTGGCCGTCGGCGAGATCGAACTCGGCGAT
>JBPYFG010000081.1:0-2896 GCA_051986365.1 Xanthobacteraceae bacterium | reverse complement strand
GCGGCGACTCGATGATCGAGGCCGGCATCCTCGACGGCGACATTGCGCTGATCAAGCGCACCGAAGCCGCCGATACGGGCGACATTGTCGTCGCGCTGATCGACGATGAAGAGGCGACGCTTAAGCGTTTCCGGCGCCGCGGCGCCTCGATCGCGCTCGAACCGGCCAATGCGGCCTACGAGGTTCGCATCCTTCCGCCCAACCGCGTGCGCATCCAGGGCAAGTTGGTCGGGCTATTCCGGCGGTATTGAAGAATCGTAGCCTGGATCGAGCGGTGCTCGGTCCCGAAGTGATATTTCTTACGGATATCGCGGCGCGATATCCAAGCTACTCATCCGCCTCGATGTCCTCTTGGCGCGGCGTCGCATCACGCGCGCGACTGCCGACCTCGGCCTCGCCGGATTCACCGAAGCGAGCGGCACGCGTTTCGCGCGGCAGAGAAGCTGGCGACCAAGGCCGGTCGAAATTCTTTGGTCGCGCTGACTCAATGACGAAATCGCTGCCATGATCAGAGCCATTTCGGCGCAGCACGAGCGCGCCGCGTTGCCGCCACAGCGCGCGCTCGATGACGGTCGCCTTGCAATCCGCCGGCGGATTGCCGCGGCTTGCGATGACGAGGGTTGCACGGCCGCAGTCCTCTTCGAAAGCCTCAGGGCTCAGCGCGTAGGCGACTAGCCCGCCGCCCGGGAGCTTGCCGATGCAGCCCGACAGATCGCAAGCGATCCCCTGCCCCAGGCTTTGATCGTGCACGTCGCGACCGTCGGCATCGGCCGCGAGCCATTCGCGCACGGCAAAACTGTCGCCTATGTGATGGATGGCGAGCCGGCCATCGTTGCCGCGAACCGCAAAGCCGCGGCCATCACCGGCGATCAGCACATCTGGCCGCGATGCGAGCGCAGCCCAGATCGCCGCGGCCAGCACCGCCACCGCGCCACTCCAGCGGAGCGGGGTCTTCAATAAGCCGATCACCAGAAAACCCGCCGTGGCCAGCAACAGCGGAGCGGTGCCGAACAAGCACACGCGGCCGTAAGCGCCGGGCAGGCTCGCAACCCACAAGCCAACGGTATTCATCCATTCAATGCCATAACCCATTTGCTGCCAGAATTCGGCATCGAGCCCGAGCGGCATGGTGAGAATGCCGAGAATCCCCATCGGCATGACCCAGGCCGAGACGATCGGCATGGCGAGAAGATTGGCAAGGACGCCATAGGGCGTGACGCGGTGGAAGTGGAAAGCTGCATATGGCGTCGTCGCCACGCCCGCGAGCAGGGGCGCAATCGTAAGGCCGACGATCTCATTGACGCCCCACAGCGCCGCTCGCGCACCGAGCGAAGAGTCGGCGCGCCCACGCAGCTTGATCGCGCCACGCTCATAGCCGGCGATCAGCGCGAGCGTCGCGGCAAACGACATCTGGAAGCTTGGATGCACGATCGATTCCGGCGCAAACAAGAGCACCACCAAAGCGGCGATGGTCAGCGTGCGCATGGTCAGCGCCGGGCGATCGAACAGCACGCCCAAAAGTACGACCCCGATCATGATGAACGAGCGCTGCGTCGCCACCTGATTACCGGACAGAATGAGATAAAAGCCGGTAACGAGAAGCGCGGCGAGCGCGGCCCATTTCTTGATCGGCGCGCGGTCGGCAAGCCCCGGGATCAAGGCGAAGAAGGCGCGGACGATGAAAAATATCAACCCGGCGACAACCGCCATGTGATAGCCGGAAATCGACAACACGTGGCCGATGCCGGAAACAAATAGCGCGTCGTAAACATTTGCCGCGATCGAGTCACGCCTGCCATTGATCAGCATCGCGGCAATGGCGCCGTCGTCGCCGGGCAGCACCGCGCGAATGCGAGCATCGATCGCGTCGCGAAGCCGTTGCACGAAGGCATCGGCGCGGCCCAGTACGGCCTGCGGCGCCGGCTCAGCAATCACTTTCACTGCACCGCGGACGAAACCGGACGCGCCAATGCCCTGAAAAAACAGATCGCGCGCGAAGTCATAACTGCCAGGTCAAGCGGCTGCAACGGCGGCTCGAGCGAGGCTTTGACTTCGACAAAGGAGCCGGGAGCCGGCGCCATGCCCCGCTTGACCGAAAGCCGCACACGCCGCGGCGGCTCCTCGATGCGGCCGCCCTCGATGCGATCTACGCGGAGCACAAAGCGATCGGTATGCTGGCTCTCCTCGCGCAGCTCGACAAAGCCGGCGACCGTCACGCCGGACGCCGCAAAGCGCAGCACCGGATGACTGATCAGCGTGGTCTTGAGCGTCGCGACGGCAAAGCCCAAAGCGATGCCGAAGAGGCCGAGCGCGATCACATGCGGCACGATCTGCCGGCGAAGGAGCAATGCGCCAAAGGCGCAGGCCGCGGCCGGCACCGCGGCGGCCCATAGCGCCGGCTCGCGTTCCGCTGTGAAGTAAAGAACGACGCCAGCGCCATAAGCGACCTCGAACCACGGCAGGAGCCGGCCGGTGGTCAGCTCCTGCGCGGCCCATTCGCGAATGCGCGCCGGCGAGGAAAATCGCGCGCGCCACCAATCGCTCCACTGCGCGCCCTGCCCGCCGCCCGGCCACGGCAGCGGCCGCGGCTCGGGCCACGGTATCGAGCCAGGGATTGAACCCGGCCGCGCCCGGTTTTCCGCCTTGTGTTTTGCTGCCACAGCGCCAAAGCCCCAGCGCGCTTAAGGGACGAATTGCAAAGCTTCCCATCCTGTCGGCGGGAGCGCAACCGGCGGCTGTGGAGAAGGCGAGTTGGCAACCGATAGATCAGCCAAATGGATCGGCCGACCAAGCAATCGCTTGATCAACCGCCCGCGGCGCCTTTGGCATCTACTTTCGCCCAGGTGTCGCGCAAACCGACCGTGCGGTTGAACACCAGCCGACCCGGTTTCGAGTC
>JBPYFG010000080.1:0-4052 GCA_051986365.1 Xanthobacteraceae bacterium | reverse complement strand
ACGCAGTCCACCTTCTCCTGTTGCACAAGCTTGCTGAAGCGTTCGATCGTATCCTTGGGCGAGGTTTCCTCTTCTATGACGAGCTCGATTTTGCGGCCGGCGATGCCGCCGGCGGCGTTGAACCGTTCGGTCGCCCATTGGGTCGCGCGGATGCCGTTCTCCCCCGGGGCTGCTGCGATGCCGGAGCGCGGCGCGAGAATTCCGATGCGCACCGGCTTGTTTTGCGCGATCGCAGGCGCGACCACGTCACCCGATGCAGCCAATGCGCCGGCCGCGGCCGCAGATTTGAGCAGGCTTCGCCGTGATAGAGACATGGAATTCCTCCCTGGATGTTTGACTATTCAACTCGAGGATCGCCGCGGACGAAGGCGTCGATCTCCTCGCCCGTCAGTCTCCAATCGTTGTCGAGGTTGGCGATGACCGTTTTCATGAACGGCTGCGAGAGGTGTATCGCGCGCTCCTTGTTACCCAGACGATCGAAGAGAATGGCGAGGGCGAGTTGCTGCGGGCTGTCACCCTCGTAGGTCCACTCGAAGCCGAATCGGGTGAAGCGCTTGACCTCATAGTGCTCGTCCAGCCGCTTGCCATCGACCGTGACGACGAGGCCGTCGATGGTGCGCCTGCCCTCGTACACAGTCATAGCTCACACCAACACGGTTGCGCGGGTAAAGCTTTCCACATAGTCCAACAGCTTGTCGCTTGCGCGCTCAGCCGCATCGGCGTCGCCTTTGGCGATGGCGCGCGCCTGATTGGCGTGCAGCCGCGCACAAAGCGGCAGGTCGGCTGCCTCGCGGTAGTGCATATACCAAAATCGCCGCGATAGACTCTGCAAGAGCTTCATCGAGCGCGCAGCGTAATCGTTGTGCGCGGCCGCGATGATTAGCGCGTTCAGCTCGCGGTCGAGCCGCATGAAGGTGATGTCGTTGTTATGCTTTGCGGCTTGGTCCATGCCGCGGGCGATCTCCTGCAGCGCCGTCCGCTGCTCCGGCGTGGCGCGCTCCGCTCCGGTGCGGCTTAATAGCCGTTCCAGCTCGCGGCGGACTTCCAACAGCAACAGCTGGTTGCGCGGGTTGATGTCCGAAACCAGAACGCCCTTGCGCGGCAGAATGGTAATGAGTCCTTCGCGCGAGAGCCGCTGCAGCGCCTCGCGGATGGGAGTACGCCCGAACTTGGTGCTCACGCAAAGGATCTGCTCGGATAGAACATCGCCGGGTTTGAGGCGAAGCGTGACAATTTGCTCTTCGATCACCCGGTAGGCTCGCTCGGTCAGGCTCTCCGCCCGCCGCGCACTGGGCGCGCCGCGCACGTGAGGAGGCCGCGCCACCCGCTGCAGCGCGGCTTGCCTGTTCTTCGCCGTGCGATGGGCCGGCATCGGCGCCTTCCAGATCGATCGCTGATATATGTCTTGTATATTAGAGTTGCGCTCCGCCTGCGGGTCAAGGGCTCGAAACGAGCACGATGATGATGCCACGCGACGCCGTGCCTGCGGTTACCTTGTTCATCGCGTTGGTGCTGTCCGCCGGCCTGACTGCGCTTGCCGCGAGCGGCCATTTCCCCCCGGAGCACCGTGGCGCGTCGCTGCGCTCCGGGGTGGGCCGCGCCATCTTGTTCGGCGCCTGTGCGGTTTCGGCGCTCGCGCTCCTCGTCGGTGCCGCCGCAGCATGCGCCGTCCTGCCTTGGCCCGCGGCGGTGATCGGCGCCGGCGCGGCGATGCTGGCGGCGCCGCTGCTGCTGCGACCGCTCCCGGACGCCTTTGTCAATGGACGCGCCGCTCTTCTCGCCTTCGCCAGCGCATCAGCTTTGCTCGCTCTCGCCCTCCTCTCACTGCGATAGGGCTGCGCCGATGACGGTCCCAATCCGGATGCGGCAACACGCTTGGTCTGACGGATCGGTGCAACGAGTTCGAAGGACGGGTTTGCCGTCGCGATCAGCAAAAGGGAGGGCTATCGGAAAGCGCCGAATTCCTGCGCGGGGTCGCGACTGACCTAAACTTTCTTCGGCGACCAACGATAGGCTCTGGCGCACGCGCCGCCCATCAGCATCGCTCGCTCACTGTCGTTCAGGCGCTCAGTCTTGAGAAAGGGCACGACGGCCTGCTCGTAGTTGACGACGGCGTATGCGCGTGTCCAGTCCGTGCCCCACAGACAGCGGTCGAAACCCCAGGCATCGAACACGCGGGCGAGCGGATCCCAGATGTCGGGGAACGGATACGGTTGGCGCGACAGCGTGCAGGCGCCACTCACCTTGATCACCGCGTTCTTGCGCTTAGCAAGGTCCAGCACCTTCGGCAGCTCGGCCCAGGGCTGCGGCGGAGCCGGTGGCGTGCGGGGCTGCAGGATCGCCAGATGGTCGATGATGAAGCGTGTATCGGGGTGGCGATCGATCACCGCCGTGCCTGCATCGACATTGCCCCAGCACAGTATGTTGACCGGAAAGTCGTGCTTTACAGCCGCGCGCAGGATGCGATCGAGGCCGGGGTTAGTCGGGTCGCGGTCGCGCCCCGGCTCCTTCGTCAGCATGATGCGGATGCCGATCGCACCGGGTGTCTGCTTCCAGTCGGCGATGACATCGCCCACGGCTGGATCGTCCGGGTCGACCGGTTTGACGATCGCGAACCGGCCGGGATGGGCCCGTTGCACCTCCACCGCATAACTCGCGTCGTAGCGGTACATCGAGAAGGCGGAAATGAAGATCGCGCCGTCGACGCCCACTTTGTCCATCGCCGCGACCATCTCGTCACCGGTAACGTGATTGGGCCAGTTCGGCACGCTGTGCCAGGGCCGCTTCGGAGTGTTCGCCTCATAAGCGTGGACCTGGGAATCGATAATCATCATCGGGCAAGCTCCTCAATTCGCAGAAGAGTTGCGCATGGCAACAGGTCGCGCCAGCGATGTCCAGGATTTAAATTGGCGGCCCGATCTATGGGTGAGAAGGCGATATTCGGGCAAGTCGCCGAAGCGGCTGTCTGCTCAATGCCGAAAGGGGACAGCGCGCTCCAGTCGAGGGCAAAAACGCGCAAGCAAATGTATTTAGGACATGTAAAAAAAGCGGCCCCCGCCTCCAGGGACCGCAGGTCGATGCACAATTTTTTTCGAAGCTAGGGTCGGGCTATCGCGCTCCGAAACCCTCCGCCATTGGCGGGAAGCTTGTTCACGCTTTCGAAAATAATCGTGGTCAGTTGCATGACCTGCTGATTCAGTGCCGCGTATTCCTCAATCTCGCATTGGATGCGATTGCCGTCGCTGTGCAACTTCTTTCGCAAGGTCTGGAGTTCGCCGACGAGATTCTCTATTTGCTGCGACGAAGATTCCGACACGCGCCGCACCAATGTACCGAGATTATCGGCCGACACCTGGCCATCGCTCATTTCGGCATGACTGGAGGCGTCGATACCAGGTGCCAATTCGCTGATATTTGCACCAGCATTTAGTTCTGTTGATTTGCGGTTCTCAGCAGATTCAGTTGGCTTGGCAGCTCTCATGGCACATACACCCCCCTCATAATCCCCATTCAAGGCATCTTTGATTCCTCCATTGTGACGACTTCACGGCTATTTTGGTTTATTTGTTACGAGCGCCTTTGTTTGTTTGCAATAAAGTCGTACAGCTGACATTCTTTGTTTGTTTAGTTCAATCAAACAAAAAGCAAACATTTATATCGCGCAATTTAGCCACAAAAGCTAAAGCGTTCCGCCCCGATTGGCCAACGCCCAGTCGGAAGCATCGCAGTGCAAAATCAGTCTGGAATGGGCCTTTTCGGACCATGGACTATTTGTGACGTCCGCTCTGGGTCAGTTTGCGACGACAGCCGTTCGCGCCACAAAGTCCTATTCACGGCGGGCTGAGTGGAGGGAAACCGGTGCGGACCGCTTCAAATTTTTCGGGTGCCGCTCAACACATCCGAGGTGATGAGAAGGAGCCCGGCTGCCCCACCCATAGCCGGGCTCCAAGCGGTTCTGCCGTGTCTAGCCACCGCGCCGAAAGTCAGGGAGGAAAGGCCGGTGACATTCGGCTCAATACCTGATTCTCGCGATTGCGCCGAGAAGTTTCTCG
>JBPYFG010000079.1:0-10486 GCA_051986365.1 Xanthobacteraceae bacterium | reverse complement strand
GGCGCTGGCGCCGCGCTGATCGCAGCCGGAAGCTCCGGCTCGATGACGGGCGCGGCAATCGCGCCGGTGAGCGGCACCCGCCATTCAAACGCATCGATGCGGCCGCTCACCGGCGAAACCGGCAGCCAGCGGTCCGAAACATAGCCATCGGCGGTCCATTGCGGATCGGGCGGCGCGTTGAGCGCACGCGCCATCCACTCCCGGGCGCGGCCTTCATCGTTGCGCTCGGTGCGTTCGAGCCTCGCCATCAGCACACACACACGCCGGGTTGGACGATCGAGATAGGGCGCCAATTCACTGCGCGCTTTGGCGAATTCCTGCGCATCGAGCGCTGCGCGCGCCACCGCCAGCGCGCCTTCGATATGGCCCGGAACACGCCGCGCTCCAGCCTCGATGCGCTTGAGCTTGTCGCGCGCGGATTCGCCGGACCGCAGCTCGGCATAGGCTTGGGCCAATTCGGGGTGCGGGTTGGCGCGCCAAGCGCTGTCGATGATGCGGTTCGCTTTGCGCAAATAACCGCCCTCGGCCAAAAGCCGGCCGGCGAGCGCGGCCGCCGGGACAAGATCCGGCGCGAGCTTATTGGCTTCGAGCGCAAATTCTTTTGCTGCGTCGCGATCGATGTCTTCCACTGCCAGCGCCCGCGCAGTGAGCAGCACGGCGCGCTGGCGCCGGTACGTCACTTTATCGAGCATGCGCCGTTGTTGCTCGAGCAGATCAAGCGCCCCGGCCCAGTCGCCGTCGCGGCAGCGCGCCTCGAGCACCGCCGTGCCGGCCCAGCCGAGCGACGGGGCGATGCGGGCGGCCTCCTCGGCATAGGCGCGCGCGCTGCCGACGTCGTTGCGGCGCTGCGCCTCGATGAACAGGCCATGTAGGCCGAGCGCCTTGGTATCGGGTTGCGCCGCCATGGTCCGGAATGCGCTCTCGGCTGTGTCGCGATCGCCAGCGAGTTGTGCGGCTTGCGCGCTTAATAACAGCGCCAGCGGTTCGCCGGGCGCTAGCCGCTGAACTTCGGCGGTGAAGCGCTGTGCCGCCGCGATATCGCCGGCTCCGACCGCGATCAGGCCGTGCGAAATCGCTTCATACGCGCGCACGCCGCGGCGACTGCGAAGGAGCCGCGATAATGCGATCGGCGACCGCACGATCCAGCGAATAAGGCCAAAAACCAAGCTGAGAACGATGGCCGCCGCCAGCGTCGCGGCGCCAAGCACCAACAGCGAGGTCTCGATGCGCAATCCCTGCCAGGTGACGACGACATCGCCCGGCCGGTCGGCAAGGAGCGCGATGCCATAGGCGATGGCGCCGACGAGGATGAGATAAAGCGCGACGCGGATCATCGGGCGCTCGATTGGGCGAGCGCCGCGAGCGCTTCGGCGGCAATCTGCCGGCTCGCTGCAAGGGCCGCCTCGCGCGCGGCGGCTTTTTTGGTGAAGGCCGCGGCGAGCGGCTTTGCCGCATCCGGGAGCGCGTTGATATCGGCGAGCGCGGCGGCGATATCGGCATGTGCCGCAGCGAGCCGGATCCGATCGACCACCGCCTGCGGATCGTTTCCCGTCGGCGCAGTAAGCGGCGTAATGCGCACCAATTTTTGCGCATTGCTTTTGAGCCGCTCTACGAACGTCGTGTCGGCGGAGTGCGGCTCGGCTGCGTCCTGCAGCGCCGGGATAACCGCCTCCAATTCGTGCGCCAGCATCGCGGCGCTCGGAACGCCGCCGGCAGCGAACGGTTCGAGCGCTTCGGCTTTTTTCGCATCAACGCCGAGCGCTTTCACCGCACTTAATTCGCCCTGGTACGGCGCGCCGCGTTCGACCGCTGCGCGCAATGCTTCGGCGGCGATGGTCAAGCGCGCGGCGCGATCGTCCGCGCCCGACGATGTCAGCGGCGCGGTCACGGCGGCGAGTCCCTTCACCGCGCTTTCGAGCGCCATGATCCGGCTTGCGAGTGCGTCGACATCCTCATGGCGCACTTGGTCTTTGCTTGCCGCTTCGCTCGCGCTCTTCGCCGTCTCGGCCGCACTAAGCGCGGTGTCGGCCGCTTTGGCGGTGCTTTCACTTCTCGCCGCAATGTCATCGGCGCGGCGCGTCAGCGCGGCGAGGTTGTCGGTGAGCGCTTTGGTTTGCCCTGCGAGTTCGGCAATGCGGCTATTGAGCGCCGGATCGCCGCGTTGGGTTTCGATCGCGCGCTCGATCTTGTCGAGCCGTGCGGTCAAATCCGGCGCGACGGGGCCATTCGGCGCGGCGGCAGGTAAAGACGGCGGATTCGGCGCCGGATTCGACGGTACGGCTGACGTGTCCGACGCGGCCGTTCCGAACTGAGTGGTCTCGCGCGACGGGATGACGCCGGCAAACCAAAGCGCGGCCGCCGTACCCGCCATCACCGCCGCGCCGATAAGCGCGCTGGCGATATGCGAGGTGAAGCGCCGGCCGGCCCGAGCCGAGCCAGGCGCATTCGATTCGGCGATCGTGTCTTCGGCCGCGCCGGTAGTGCTGGTGCCGGCCTCGCCTGCTGCGGCCTTATCGGCCGAGCCATCGACTTCGGTCGCCGCCAATTCGATAGTCGGAGGCCGTCGGGGCGTTTGGTCGTCCGTTTCGCTCATGCGTCCTTTTTAAAGCAGAATGCGGCGTAAATGCTTTGCCCAGAGCATGATCCCGAAAAAGCTTGCCCTCGGACTTTGATCCGAGGGTGGATACCGGTTTTCGGAAAAGATCATGCTCAAACAACAAGCTAAAGCGAAACCTCGGCTAACCTAAGTCGTTTCGCCTTAGCCGCAAAGTTCGAGCAAGGCATCTTGGGTCGGCTGCGCCGCGACCTGAATACGCGCCGCGCCGGCCCGGCGGAGCGGCGCGGCGACTTGCTCCGACAGGCAAAAATGCACCGGCTTTGTCAGCGCCGCTTCGAGCAAGTTCGAACCGCGCGCCGCCTTGAGAAAATCTTCAGCGCCGGCGCGGGAGAAATGCAAGACAGCATCGATTTCGCCGGCCAAAGCCGCGGCGGCCGGCTCGGGAAGACATTGCACCGTCAGGAAGCGATAAACCACGACCAGATCGACCTCGAAATTTTTGGCGCGCAGTGCTCCGGCAAGATCGCCGGCGCGTTCCTCGCCGGCGAGATAAAGAAGCCGCGCCGGCGGCTGCAGACGCGTGGCGACGAGATTAACGAGATCGTTCACGTTGCCGCCAGCTGACGTCACATCCGCGAAACGCATTTCGCGTGCCGCCTTCGCGGTGACATCGCCTACGGCGAAAACCGGTATGCCGTGCCACTTTTTGTCATGGGCGAACGAAACAATCCCCCACAATCCGTTGGCGCTGGTAAGCAAGATCGCATCCCAGGGTCCGGTTTTCGGGTCGACATCGGCGAGACGTTCCATTTCGAAGAGCGGCGCGATGATCGGTTCGTGGCCGCGCGCGCGCAAGTCAGCGGCGGTTTGCGCGGCTTGCGGTTGCGATCGTGTTACCAGGATGCGCACGGCTTAACCCTCGACAAAGAAACCGGCGCCGGCGCGCGTTCTGATTTCATGGCCGGCATCGGCGCCAAGCGCGGCCGCGTCGGTGCGGCGGCCCTGCCGCGACACCTCAATCGCGTCGCTGCCGTCGGTTTTTGCTATGAGCCCGCGAAACCTCACGGCGTCGTCACCTTCAATGCGCGCATGACCGGCAATTGGTGTGCGACACGAGCCGCCGAGCGCGGCGAGAAAGGCGCGTTCGGCGGCGAGCGCGGTGTGGGTGTCGGCATCGTCGACGGCGGCGGCATGCGCCCGGGCGCTCTCATCATTGGCACGCGTCTCGATCGCGATGGCGCCCTGGCCTGCCGCCGGCAAAAACTCCTCGACCTCAAGCGCAGTGGCAATCGCGGAAAAAAGTCCCAGCCGCTTTAGTCCGGCGACCGCGAGCACCGCCGCCTCCATCTCCCCCGCATCGATCTTGCGCAGCCGGGTTTCGACATTGCCGCGCAGGGGCGCGATGCGCAAATCGGGCCGCGCCCGCATGAGCAAGGCCTGGCGCCGCGGCGATGACGTGCCGACCAGCGCGTTCCGCGGAAGCTCGCCGAGACTTTTGCCTATCCGGCTGACCAGCGCGTCACGCGGGTCCTCGCGCGGCAGGAACGCGGCAAGCGTCAATCCCGCCGGCAGAACGGCTGGAATATCTTTGGAAGAATGCACGGCGAAATCGATCGCGCCGGACAGCAAGGCCTCTTCGATCTCCTTCGTGAACAGTCCTTTGCCGCCGGCATCGGCTAATGGTCGATCTTGAATCTTATCGCCCGAGGTGCGGATGATCTTGATTTCAATCTGCTCGGCCACGACGCCGCAGGCCTTGGCCAGCGCGCGCTGC
This sequence comes from Xanthobacteraceae bacterium, assembly GCA_051986365.1. Classification (GTDB taxonomy): domain Bacteria; phylum Pseudomonadota; class Alphaproteobacteria; order Rhizobiales; family Xanthobacteraceae; genus BOG-931. The sequence continues at coordinate 6,155 of JBPYFG010000079.1, read as the reverse complement.
GCCTGTCGCGCTTGAACGAGCGCCAGCGGCGAACCGCGCGAGCCGATGCGCAAGGGGCGTGCCGGAGTCGAGGATTGGCTCATTAAGGGCGTGATCCAATTAAGCTGGGAGTCCCTGACATTTTTGTCTGCGCATGATCCCGAAAACCGGTATCCACCCTCGGATCAAAGTCCGAGGGCAAGCTTTTTCGGGATCATGCGCAACGAGGCTATAATACACCGATGAACATTCTCGGCATCGAGACGACCTGCGATGAGACGGCCGCCGCGGTAGTGAGCCGCAGTGACGACGGCCGCGGCCGCATTCTGTCGAACATTGTGTTGTCGCAGATCAACGAACACGCCGAATTCGGCGGCGTGGTGCCTGAGATCGCCGCGCGCGCCCATGTCGAGACGCTCGATCGCATTATCGCCAAGGCGATGGCCGAGGCGCAAATGTCATTCGGCGCACTTGACGGCATCGCCGCGGCGGCCGGCCCCGGCCTGATCGGCGGCGTCATCGTCGGGCTCACCACAGCGAAAGCCATTGCGCTCGCGCATGACAAGCCGTTGCTCGCCGTCAATCACCTCGAAGCGCACGCGCTCACCGCGCGGTTGACCGACGGCGCCGCCTTTCCTTATTGCCTGTTTCTTGCCTCTGGGGGGCACACCCAGATACTCGGCGTGCGCGGCGTCGGCGATTACCTGCGGCTCGGCGGCACGGTCGATGACGCGATCGGCGAGGCTTTCGACAAGACGGCAAAGCTCCTCGGCCTTGGCTATCCGGGCGGGCCGCAGGTGGAGAAGGAAGCCGCCTGCGGCGACGGCGAGCGCTTTGCTTTACCGCGGCCGAGGACGGGGCGCGCCGACGCCGATTTCTCGTTCTCGGGGCTCAAGACAGCGCTGCGGCTCGAAGCGGAAAACATCGCGCCGTTGAGCGACGGTGACGTCGCCGATCTCTGCGCTTCGTTTCAGCAGGCGGTGGTCGATGTGGTCAAAGATCGGCTGCGCAGCGGCTTGCGGTTGTTTCGCGCCCAGATCGGCAGCCCGACTGCGCTGGTTTGCGCCGGCGGCGTCGCCGCTAATCAGGCGATTCGCAAAGTGCTGCATCGGGTCGCGTTCGAAGTCGGCACCGAACTGGTCGCGCCGCCGCCCGCATTGTGCACCGACAATGCCGCGATGATCGCTTGGGCCGGCGCCGAACGGCTGGCGCTCGGCTTGACCGATCCGCTCGAGGTCGCGGCGCGCGCCCGCTGGCCGCTCGATCAGGTGGCGAAGGCCAAAGACAAAGTCGAGGCGCGGTAGCCGCCTCGTCATTCCGGAGCCGAGCTAGCGGATGTCCTCGACGATCATGATCGGCTTGTAGTGATCATCACCTCGGAACGAGTTAGCGCGGAACAGCATTCACAAATGTTGGCTTGGTAGTCGTCATCGCCTTGTGGAGATTGGGCTCGACCGTTGCGACGCTGGCGCCGAAGCGCGCCGCATAGACCTGCAGGTTTTCCATGACGCGTTGAACGTAATTGCGCGTCTCGGCCAATGATATGCGTTCCACCCAATCGACCGCATCAATCTTGGGATTGCGGGGATCGCCGTGCTGGGCCACCCATTGCCGGACGCGGCCGCGGCCGGCATTGTAGCCGGCGAACGTCATAATGTATGAACCGGTGTATTCCCTGAATAGAGCGCTGATCTCAGCGACGCCGATTTGCGTATTGTAGACCGGATCGGAAACCAGACGCTTCCAATCATAAGTAACACCAAATCGTTGCGCGGTGTCGCGGCCGGCCTCCGGAGTAACCTGCATCAATCCCACCGCATTAGCAGGGGACGTGTCGCGTTGGTCAAAGGCGCTTTCGGTGCGCACAATCGAATAGACCATGCACTGATCGATGGGCGGAGCGATCGGGCTATAGCTGGGGACACCGATCTCCGGAAAGGCGTACCGCTCCATAGCCAGCCCTCGTGCAAGCGCCGTCTTGCCCAGGACGAGCATCGCCTGAGCATCTTTGTGGCGAGACGTCAGATCGCCAATTTCCCGAAGCGCGACGATGTCGCTGCTGGACTCGGCAAGATCGCTGACAAAGGTCAAAACCAAGTCGAGTTCGCCGGTCGCGTAAAGCATCTCGAGCGCGCGCCGCAGATCGCTGGTGACGCCTTCAGGGTTCGGCTGCCGCGGCGGCGGACGCAAAGCAATCTCGTTAACGCCGAGTCGGGCCCGCGCTAGTTGTCCGTAATAGGCGGTCGGATAGCGGGCCGCTATCTCATATTGTGCCTTCATCTCATCGAATTCGCCGATCGTCTCGAACGCGCGGCCGCGCCAATAGGCGGCACGCGCCAACACAATCGGATCGCTCGAGCCTTCGTCGATCTTCGCGAAATGCTGAAGCGCCGTGACCGGATCCGACAGAAAACGCAAGGCGATCCAGCCTGGCATGAAGTGGAATTCCGCACGATAATAGGGATTGGCTGGGCTTGCTGCTTCGCGGACAACGCGGTAGGCGGTCTTTGGGTCATTGAGGTCGAGGAGTCGACGTGCGAGTGTGCGAAGCTCGCGCCACCATTCATCGGTGTCTTGACGCTGCAAATCATCGTCTGAAACTTCGGCCAGCAGCTTGACCGCAGCCGCGACGTCGTCGTGGGCGAGGAGCCAGTGCAGCCGGCACAAGGCATAGCCCAAATCCCCTTGTGCTTCCTTGGGCACCGCTTCGAGCAGCGCGCCGCCCTTGGTGATATTTGCCTCGGCCGCTTCGCAGGCCTTTACGATCGCAACTTGAGTCGAGCCGAGACGCTTTGCAGCCCGCATCGCGGCGGCAAAATCCTTAGCGCCGATGCGGTGATCCATACGCGCAATATCGTCCGCAGCGGTCAGTTCATCGCGGAATGAATCGATGATCGCGGCTTCCAACTCAGACGACAATTCTGCTGACTGCCAAACAGCGCGGACCTCGCGTGTTGCCCCTGCACGATCACCATCACTTAGCATTGCGCGCGCGAGCGCAAGTCGGCCACGCGCACTGGTAGGTTGCGTGCCAACAAAACGGCGCACCGTGGTCGGATCAGACCGCTCTTGCCACAACCTCGCTTCGGCGCGCCGCCGGAAGAGTGGGATGCTCGGCCAATCGGGATTGGCCTGGATGAAGCTGTTGTACTGATCAAACCCGGCGGTGTTATTGGGGTCGCGGAGCAACGCCCATTGGATGAGTTTCTGCGCCGCCGGATCATCGATCGATACCGCTAGCTTAGTCGCGTCACTAAGCTTGTGCTGCTGCAGCAGCTGCAGCGTCTGTTTCAGGACAACAAGATCCAGTTGCGGCTGCGTATCTGGCGCCAAGTTCTCGCTTGTGTCGCTTGATAGGATAGTTCGCTGCCCGGGCGCGCGCTCCGCCTGCTTGGTCTCGCTCGCCGGCCAGTGTTTGTGACGCTCAGCTTTGCTTAGCTTACCGCGGTGCGGCGTGAGTTGCTTATGGCCTGCGGCTAAAGCATCCCCGCTAGCGAGTGCGAAAATTGTCGAGGCAAGCAGGTAAATCAGAGTCTGGCGCCGAGGTAGGTTTGCGCCAAATGTCTTCTTGCGCTGGAAAATAGCGCCACGGTTTTTGTCTAGACTCGCCGGCGAGGAGTAAATGTCCCGACCCCTTCTCGCTTTCGGGAAGTATCTCCTGAATTAAGGCGCCTTGCGGGCAGATTTATTCGTTTTTCCCCGCCGACGTGATGTCGCCTTTGCGTCATTCTCCGAAGTAGCGAGCAAGACTAAGCCTGTCATCGGGCCGGCCGCCTCGCGCCGAACGCGTTGGCGGTAGCCGGCTGGCGGTAAGGTTACTGCTCAAATCGATCGATGAACCAGCGCAACAGCCGCATCCAGATCTCGTCCTTGCCGACCGAATCTTCGATGCCGTGTTCGAGACTCGGATTGTCGTTGACTTCCATCACGACGATGCCGCTCTCGGTCTGTTTAAGATCGACGCCATAGAAGCCCTCGCCAATCGGGCGCGCCGCTCGCACGGCGATGTCGATCACTTCGCGCGGGGCCTGGTCGAGGTCGAAGGCGCGGAAGCCGCCTTCATGCGATGAGCCGTCCGGCCGGTACTTGACCACCTGCCAATGCCCGCGTGCCATGCGGTATTGGCACGCGAATAGCGGCTCGCCGGCGAGAACGCCGAGCCGCCAATCGAAATCGGTCGGCAAGAATTTCTGCGCCAGCAGCAGATCAGTTTCCTCGAACAGCTCGTCGCAGATGCGGCCGAACTCAGCGGGCGAAGCAATCTTGTGCACGCCGCGAGAAAATGAACCGTCTGGAATTTTTACGACCAGCGGCAGGCCGAGCTCGTCAATCGCTTTATTGAAGTCGGTGTCCTCGGCGAGAATCACCGTGGGCGGCGTCGGCACCTGGTTCTGTTGCAACAGCTCAACCAAAAAGACTTTATTGGTACAGCGAATCATTGAGATCGGATCGTCGATGACCGGCATGCCCTCCTGCCAGGCGCGCCGCGCGAAGCGGTAGGTGTGATTGTCGATCGAGGTGGTCTCGCGGATGAACAGGCCGTCGAATTCGGCGAGCTCGCCGAGCTGGCGCTTGGTGATTGGCTCGACGTCGACCGACATTTTCTCGGCGATCCGGGCAAAGTGCTTGATCGAATCGGGCGACGACGGCGCGGTCTTTTCGTTCGGATCGAAAAGCACCGCGAGATCGTATTTGGCGACCGAGCGCGCCTTCGGGTCGCGCCATTCGCGCTTGGTGTGATTGTGCAGGCAGTCGCGGAAGAATTCGGCTTCGCCGTTGGCCAGCCGCGTGATCGCGCGCGGCCGGATGCGGTCGATCGACAACCACTTGCCGCCGGTCTCGACAACCACTTCGAGCGCCGGACAACGGAACCAGTCGAATAACAGCCGGCCGAACGGCTCGAAGCGGTCGTCGCGGGCGATGCCGAAGCAGACCAGGAGCTTAAATTCGCCCTCACATTCAAAGTCGGCGCGGCGGACGCAGCGGTTCAGCTCTTCTTCGAGATCGGGCAGCGCGTGCTCGTAAAGCTTCTGCTCGCGCAATTCGAGCATGGTCTCGACGGTGGGCACGACGCGATGACCGCGCGCCTCCGCCAACAGCGAGGCGTAATAGCCTTTTGATTGATAGGCATAGGAGCGCGCGAGATTGACGAGCTTCGGCCGCCCCAGCTCGAATAGGCGCGGCCGCGCCAGATATTCGCTTGTGGTGATGACCTTGTGAGGGGTCTCGGCGTTCGGCAGATCGCGGGGCTGGTCGACGAGGATAACCCAGCCGGTCATGAGCTACCCCTCATGGGCGGGTCCCTTTCAGGTCGAGGCCGAGATGTGGCGTGAGGCCGATCATGCAGTTGATGTCAGGCGCGGCACGCGGTGGTCATAGCCGGAATTGCGGAGGATGGCGACTGCATCGCGCGCGATGGTCCACCATGAAAGCCGATTTGGGCACCAGAGTCAGGATCACCAGAGTGGGATAGTGTGTACAAGACTCATAAATCACGGCGCGGTTCCTTGCCGAGCGCCTTTTCCAGGCGCAGGGCGTCGACACCGCCATAATAGCCCGGCGCGCGCCCAATGCGGCGATAGCCGGATGACTCGTAGAGCGCGATTGTGCCGCGATCATCGGCTCGCACTTCGAGCCGCATGGCTTTGCGGCCGCGTCCGACGGCGTCGTGCTCGGCCGCCGCGACCAGGCTTCGCGCCAATCCGCGGCGGCGGAAGCGGGCCGCGACACCGATCGAATAGATCCGCGCTGCAGGCGAATTGGCGCGGTAGAGCACCAGCACATAGGCCCCGACTTGGGCGCCGATTTGGGCCCCGGCTTCGGCGACGATGAAGGTCGCGCTCGGCGACGCGAGCAAGCGCCGAAAGCTCGTGCGCGAAATGAGATGGCCGGCAAAAAACTGGCTCTTAAAGAGCTCACGCTCAAGCGCGAACAAGGCTTCGAGATCGCTCCGGCGTCCGCGGCGAAGCTTCGGGTCAGGCCGCCTCGGTTTTGATCGCATCACGCGATCTGCCCCTGCAAATCGCCTTGTTCGATGCGCGCGATCAAAGTTTCCAGCCGATCGAGCCGATCAGCCTGCGCCGGCGGCTTATCCCAGCGCAGCCGGTTGATGCGCGGGAATCGCATCGCCAGCCCCGATTTGTGACGCGACGATCGCTGCAGGCCCTCAAACGCCA
>JBPYFG010000078.1:0-12542 GCA_051986365.1 Xanthobacteraceae bacterium | reverse complement strand
GTGCGCGATGCGCTGTTTGCCAAGCGGCTGCGGCCCGGCGATTTTCTCGGCACCGAAAAAGATCTGGCGGCGCGATTTAACGCGAGCCGCATCGTTGCGCGCGACGCGCTGCGCACGCTCGAAGCACTCGGCATCGTCGAAATCCGCATGGGCAAAGGCGGCGGCGCGCGCATCGCCCATGGCAATCCGCGCTTGTTTGCCGAAGCGCTTGCGGTGCAGCTCGATCTCACCGGCGTGAGCGCTGCCGAAATCATGGACGCGCAGCGCGCCATTGAGACGCTCGGCGCCGAACTGGCGGCGGAAAATGCCACGGCGGCAGACATCGAAAAGCTGCGCCGGTTGTTGCGCGAGGCCGAAGCGGCGATCGGCGACCTCGACGAATTCACTCGCCTGTCGCGGAACTTTCATCGCGCCGTGGCCGAAGCCTCGCACAACCGCGTTATTCTGGTCCAGCTCGTGTCGCTCGAGCACGTGTCCTGGCCGCGCCGCAACGTCACCGCGACGCCCAAGCTGGCGCGGCACATTCTGGAAATTCACACCAAGCTTGCCGACCTGATCGAGCTTCGCGATCCGAGCGGCGCACGCGCCTTGATGGACGATCATGTCAAGATGATCCGGGCGCGGCGCGTCGCCGAGCGCGGCCAAACGCGCCGCAACGGTCATCTCAACGCCTGCTGAAGAAAGGGAAAGAAAGCAATGGCAAACTTCATCATCGAACCGCATTTCCGCCTGCACGAGTGGGTGGCGGAGGAAAAAGGTTACTTCCGCGACGAAGGGCTCGATTACGAATTCCGCGAGCTGGTGCGCACGACCGGCGGCAAGATTCACGACAAGGGCAACAAAGTCGGAGCGTTCCAGTCGTTCGAAGAGGGGCGTAAGTCGAATGTCAGCTGCGCCTGCCACTGGACCGTGAACGTTGCCGCGTCCAAGGGCATCGGCCGCATGTATACGGACGTCTATTCGGTGTCGCCGGCCGGCATCTTCGTGCCGCCGGATTCAAAGGTGAAATCGCCGGCCGATCTTGCCGGGGTGCCGATTTCGGTCGGTTACCAATCCGGCAGCCACTATGCCACCGTGCAGGGGCTCGAATCTTACTTGAAGCCCGACCAGATCAAACTCAACTTTGCCGACGGCATGCTGTTCAAACGCATGGAGGAGCTGATCGAAGGCAGAGCGCCCGCGGTGAGCCTGTTCAGCGGGCCTTATTACTTCGTCGAGCAGCTCGGCTTCCGTAAAGTCATCGACACGACCTTCATGATCGCGACGATGATCCACGGCAATCCCGATCCGGAAGACTTACGCAAATTCTTCCGCGCGCTGCGCCGGGCGCAACGCGATATCGACCTGCGGCCGGAGCTCTACACCCATTATTACAAGAACGAATTCCCCGATCGCTTCCATGCAATGATGGATACGCGGCGCTGGGGACCCGGCGAGCGGCTGGTGTTCGAGCCGTATACCAAAGAAGTCTACGAGCAGTCGTTCGAGTGGATTGCCGCGCACGGCATGTTCGCCGATACCGGGATGGGCAGCGGCGATTACGAAAAAGCGACGCTGTCGCTGAACGCGTAAGCAAGATCGCGATTGCAATGAAAGCGGCGCGAGGTTTAAGGCCTCGCGCCGCTTGCTTGCTGGAGGCCTCTCTTGGCCTCAGTCGCGGCTAGTGCCGGGGCGATTGCCGCGGCCCATGATGGCGACTGCGCGCGGTGAGAAAGCAGCCGAGCGTGATCCAGCCAATCATTGCCGCAAGAATGAGCCAAAGCTCCGCATCAACTGCCGTATCAACAGCCATGTCACTCTCCATGGCCGCCCCTGGATGTTAAATTTTCGGTCGCTCAGAAAGCTCCCAGGAACCCGGTTGATGCGATGTCGCAGGGCAAGGCACTGGATTGGAGCCAAATTGGCGCCAAGCGCAATCGTGGTAAACGCCGCCGCGGCGGCAAATGGAAGATTTGCCCGCGCCGGGGCATCGGGCCGAAACGCGAGCTGAACTGCATTTATCGGTAAATCCCGGCAAATACCGGCGCCGCCCATTGGTTCGGTGACCGCCCTGCCGGCGTAAACCTTTGTGGCAGGCGCCCCAACAATACCTCGAATTTCGACACAATCGGACACGCTCCCGCCCTCGCTTTTCGGTGAATTTGGCTGTCGAATCGGGGAGTTGTGCGGGATGCGTCGTCGTGCCGGGATCGCCGCGATCGCTGCGGGGTGGCTTGCGGCAGCGGCCTGCGCCGGCGCGGCCATGGCCGGCGACGCCGAACAGGATCCTGCGATTACCGTGATCGGCAATCGGCACATCGGTGCCGACATGATCCGCTCGTTTTTTCACGCCGCGCCGAACGGCCAATACGACGTCGCAGCGCGCGATGCCGCGCTCAAGGCACTTTACGACAGCGGCCTGTTCACCGACGTGAAGATTTCCCATGAGGGAAATCGCATCCTGGTCGTGGTGGTCGAAAATCCGACAATCGGAGTCGTCGCTTTCGAAGGCAATAGAAAGCTCAAAGATGCCGATCTCAAAGCGCAGGTACAGTCCAAAGCCAACGGGCCGCTGTCGCACGAACTTATTCAAAGCGACGTCGTGCGGATTCTCGATCTCTATCGGGCGCACGGCTATTTCAATGCGCAGATCGTGCCGAAGACAATCGAGGGCAAGCGGGCCGACAATGGTCGGGTCAATCTCGTCTTCGAGATCAAAGAAGGCGAAAAGCTCGCAGTCAAGGATATTGCCTTCACCGGCAACAGTGCCTTTTCGCAAGTCAAGCTCAGAGGGGTGGTGAAGACCGGCATCAGCAATCCACTGAGCTTTCTTCTCGATAACGACATTTACGACGCTGACCGGATTGAGAACGACACCGACCTGGTTCGGCGTTTCTATCTCGCCCATGGTTATCCTGATGTGCGGGTGACTTCGGCGGCGCATTACGACGCCGGCAAAAATGGCGCCATCGTCACGTTCAAAATCGACGAAGGGCCGCAATATCGTTTCGGCAAAGTCGGTATCGAATCGCATTTGAAGACCGTCGACGGTGGCGCGCTGCGCGACAATCTCCGCACTCAAAGCGGCGACATTTATGACGCCGACGCGGTCACCAAGTCCGTCGATGCGCTCGCGATCGCGCTGGCCAGAGGCGGCGAGCCTTTCGCCAGCGTCGCGCCAAGAACCGAGCGGCATGCGGATCGCCGGATTGTCGACGTTTGGTACAGGATCGAACAAGGCAAGCGGGTCTATATCGAGCGCATCCAGATTCACGGCAACACCAAAACGCGCGACGAAGTGATCCGCCGCGAATTCGACGTCGGCGAGGGCGACGCTTACAATCGCGCGCTGGTCGATCGCGGCGAGCGCCACCTCAAGGCGCTTGGCTATTTCAAGTCGGTGAAGATTGCTGCGGCGCCCGGTTCGGCGCCGGATCGCGTCGTGCTCGACGTCGCCGTCGAGGAACAGAAGACCGGAAATTTCTGGATCTCCGGCGGTTATTCGACCAGCGACGGTTTCTTGGCCTCGGTGACGATCAGCGACACGAATTTCCTCGGCACCGGCGACATCGCTAAAACTACGCTGACCTATGGACAATATGCCAGAGGGTTCGATCTTGCCTTCACCGATCCCTGGTTTCTTGGTCAGCGGCTTTCGCTCGGCGGCGAGTTGTTCGGCCGCCAAACCTTCGCCAATTCCAATCAGGCGTTCAACACCAGCCTCTACGGCGCCAAAGTCACCGCCGGCACGCCGATCACCGACAATCTCGGGGTGACGTGGAGCTATTCGATATACAACCAGGGCCTTTCGCTCGATCCGGCGATCGGCACGGTTTCGCTGCCGATCCAGCAGGCGGCACAGGCGGGATCCTATTGGGTCTCTTCTATCGGCAGTGGCGTGACTTACTCTACGCTCGACAATCCCAAAGATCCGACGAGCGGTGTCTGGGCGCGGACCAACAACGAGTTCGCGGGACTCGGCGGCGCGGCCAAATTCGCGCGCACGACCGATGACGTCCGGGTTTATCAACCCATTACCGGCGATCTCGTCGGCGTGGTGCGGGCGCAAGGCGGTTACGTGGCGCCATGGGGCGGTCAGCAGTTGCCGCTCCTGAGCGGGTTCTTCGGCGGACCGCAGCTCATTCGCGGCTTTGCCCCGAACGGCTTCGGACCGCGCGACATCACACCGGGCACGACAATGGATAATCTCGGTGGCAACATCTACTGGAGCACCTCGGCCGAACTGCAGGCGCCGGTGCCGTTCGTGCCGCCAGACGCCCAGCTCAAGCTGGCGCTGTTCTCCGATACTGGCAGCCTATGGGCGACCAATGCTTCGACCGTGCCGGGGTTGGCGACCTCGCTGTCGCCGGCGCAGCAGATCGCCAATTCGCAGGCGTTGCGCGCCTCGGTCGGCGTCAGCCTAATCTGGGATTCCATGTTCGGCCCGATCCGGGTTGACTACGCCTATCCGATCGCGAAGCAGAGTTACGACGTCACGCAGCGCTTCCAGTTCCATGCCGGAGCATTCTAGCTCCGGTTCGCGCTCGCCCTGGCATTCTCGCCGCGCCTCGACTACGATCCGAGTCCAATTTAAGCCACGCGCTGGCGCGTGAGATCGCATCAAGAGATCGCCCCATGAGCCAAATCCGCGACCAAATCCGCGACCAAATCCACGACTACGACACCATCACCGTCACGCCTTGCACGCCGCATATCGGCGCCGAGATCGGCAATATCGATCTGATGCGGCCCTTATCCAATCGCCAGGTCGCTGAGGTGCATGACGCTATTATTGCGCATGGCGTTATTTTCTTCCGCAACCAGAAGATCGATTTTGCCGCGCACGAGCGGTTTGTCCGCTATTTCGGCGAGCCGCATGTTCATGTCGGCGGTAAAGGCACCGCATCGACGACGATTCCCGGCCACCCGGCGATCCGCAAGCAATATTTCGATGCCAATTCAAAGCGGGTGTCCGGCGAGGGATGGCATTCGGATCAGAGCTGTGCCGAAATTCCGCCGATGTACAGCGTGCTGTACCAGGAGATCATCCCGCCAAACGGCGGCGGCGACACCATGTTCGCCTCTGCATACAAGGCCTACGAGGAATTGAGCCCCTCGATGAAGGTCTACCTCGAGGGCAAGACCGCGACCCACGACGGGTTGCGTGCTTTCGACAGGAACGCGGATGTCTATCCGACGGCCGTTCACCCAGTCGTCATTCGGCATCCCGAAAGCGGCCGCAAGGCGCTGTTCGTCAATCCCGAATTCACCAGCCATATTAACGAAATGCCGGCCGGCGAAAGCCGCGGCGTCCTCGAATTCCTCTACGGCCACATCGCACGGCCGCACTGGAACATGCGGTTCCGCTGGACGCCGCACTCGATCGCGTTCTGGGACAATCGTTGCACCCAGCATTATGCGATCTGGGACTATTGGCCGAACGTGCGTTCGGGTTACCGCATGTTCGTGAAAGGCACCGAGCGGCCGGCGGCGTAGTTGGTGATCCGTCATGCTGAGGTGGCCGCGTAGCGGCCAGCGGCCGAGGCGCTCCGGGCCGTCGCCCTTCGAGGCTCGCTGCGCTCGCACCTGAGGGTGACGGTTCACTTTTCGATTCACCCCTTCCACAGCGGTGCAAATTGCGTGGCGATGACGTCGGTGTAGGCCAGCGGCGCCGCGAGCAAGCCCTGGCCGCGCGCGAACTCTGTCATGCCGGCAACGAATTCCGGCGACAGCGCGGCGTCGTAATAGGGCAGGTCGCGGCGAATAAGGTCGGTAATCAGCGCTGCCTCCGACGGCGGAAATAGCTTTTTCCCGACTTCGCCGGCGCGCTCCACATTCGCTTTCAAGGCGGCTTGGGTCTTGACGATCGCGCGCACGGCCGCGGCGGCGTCCTGCGGCGCTCGTTCGATCAGCGCATCGGTGGTTGCGATCGTCGCCGCGGTGAAGTTGAAGCAAGCCTTCGGGCCGTCGCCGCGACGCACATCCAGCACGATCGTGCCGACGCCGCGGCGCACCGCCACTTCCGCGCCCATGCCGTTCGCCCAAAAGCCGTCGATCTTACCCTCCTCGAGCGCCTTGGCCGCAGTGAGACCGAAATTGATGCCAGCGCCGGCGGCACCCGGCACCGGCGCGATAGTCACGCCGTCGCGCGCAATGTCGATGCCGGCTTCCGTCAGCAGCCCGCGCAAGCCCTTGTCCACCCAGGGCGCCGCGCCGATGCGCTGGCCTTTGACGGCGGCAACATCGCCGCGTTGCGCTTTCAAGTCCGCGTGCATCACCAGGAACCAGTACATGCCTTGCGCCTGCGCGCAGATCAGCTTGACGCCGCGAAAATCGGGGAAAGCAGCAAGCGCCGAATGCGCCGAACCGCCGACAAAATCGACCGCGCCGTCACGCAGCGCCGCGTAGGCCTTGTCGACCGGGAAAATCAGTTCGAGCGAGACATCGAGCCCTTCGGCTTTGATAAATCCGAGCTCGACCGCCGCTTCGGCCGGGAAATACGAGTTCGAGATCATATCCGGAACGGCAAGTTTCATCGGATCAGCTTCTTTCTGCGCATCGAAAGTGAGAGCGTTGCGAGGGGAGGGTGCGAGTTATGTGTGCCCGCGTTCGGCGCTGCGGCGCGCTAAGAGCGGACATGCTAGTGGAGCGGATTTGACATTCGCTACCCACCTGGCCGCTAACTCGTGAAAGCGAATGTCAAATCCAAAAGCTCCACTAAGACTGATATTTGTTAGTGGTCCTTTGATTCTAACATTCGCATGAAAGCCTGCCGAACCCGGATGCGAATGTTAGAATCGGACCACTAGGCGATGATAGCCGCAGCGTCGTTGACAACAAGGCATGCGCCGCGCCGATAATACCGCCGCAAGCGGCCCCTGTCCGCCACCGCCGGCCGCCCGCCATCGGAGGAAGCGCATGAACCGCCCGCAGCAAGGCTTTCCGCCCATTCTCGACCGCCGCGGCCCGCCGCGGGTGCGCCGCTTCGAGGAGCAGCGCTGGCTCATCGACAATATTGTTCGCGCCAACGGCATCGATTGGGATCAGCCGCGTTCGCTGTACATCCACTTGCCCTGCGGCATCGAAGCCAACGCCGATTTCGCCGGCATCCGCGAGCGGGTGAAGAAAATGGCCGACATCGGCCCGGCCTTCGCGGCGGTGGCACGCCGCCGCGAGACCAAGGCCAATGCCGCGGCACAAGCCGATCGCAAAGTTACCGCACGCGACAATTTCTTCATGGCCGCGGTGCACTGGGGCGCGGCGCAGTGGCCCTACGACGAGAATGATGAAACCAACGTCGCCTACAACAACAAGAAGCGCGAATGTTACGCCAAATACGCAACGCTTGCCGATCATCACGTCGAGGCGGTGTGGGTGCCGTTGAAGGACAAGGCGATTCCGGCCTGGCTGCATCTGCCGCCGAACTATAGCGGCGGCCGGTTGCCGGTGGTGATCGCGATACCCGGCATGGACAGTTACAAGGAGATTCAGGTCGCGCTCTATGGCGACAAATATCTCAATCGCGGCATGGCGGTGCTGGCGATCGACGGCCCGGGCCAATACGAGGCGCCGATGATTGGGCTTTACTTCAGCATGGAGAACTGGGTCGCCACCGGACCGGCGCTGGTCGACTGGATCGCCGCGCGGCCTGAGCTGGATGCTGCGCGCATCGGCGTCGCCGGCACCAGTTTCGGCTCGCTGTTCGGAACTGTGCTCACCGGCAACGAGCCGCGCATCAAAGCCTGCGCGGTCATGTCGGTGTGCCACGAGCCGGGCGGTGAAACCATTTTCCAGGAAGCCTCGCCGACATTCAAAAAACGATTCATGTATATGTGCGGCATCACCGACGAGGACGAGTTCGATGCGTTCCGCAAGACCATCACCTGGGAGGGACACGCCGACAAGATTCGCGTACCCTATCTTTGTGTCGCCGGCGAAGCGGAAGAGCTCAGTCCGCTCGAACATTCCGAGCGCCTGATGGCCGCGCTCGAAGGGCCGAAGCAGATGGTCGTGTACCAGGAATCGCGCCATTCCGTCGGCAACGTGCCGGCGGCCAATCTGGGACCGTTTCCGCCGATTCTGCTTGCCGACTGGCTCGCCGATCGGCTCGCTGGCAAGCCATTCGTCAGCGAATACTGGTATGTTGCCGGCTCGGGAGAGATCACCAAGACGCCGTATTGAATTCTGCCGGGCAGCGACGAGGGGCGAGGGGCAAATCCGATGAACGTCATTTTCGGCGTTGTGCTGCAGAGCGCTGGCTTGTTCGTTTTGACCGCTTCCGCGCAATCGCCGGCCGCCGTGGTCGAGGAGATCCAGGGTAGCGTGCCGGGCATTCAGTTCATGGACTATGTCGATGCAGGCCAGGTCATCCGTCTCGGCGCCCATGACCGGATTGTGCTCGGTTATTTGAAGTCGTGCTGGCGCGAAACCATCAGCGGCGGCACGGTGACGGTCGGGCCTGAGCAGAGCGAAGTCGCCGGCGGCGAAGTGGCGCGAGCCAAGGTCGCGTGCGAAGGCGGCAAGATGATGCTCTCCGCCGAGCTGGCCGGCAAAAGCGGCGCCATGGTGTTTCGCCAGGCGCCGAAGCCGCAAACGGTCGCCGCCGCTCCGCATCCGGAATTCACGCTCTATGGATTGTCCCCGGTCTTCGAAGTGCGGCCGCCCGGCAAGCTCGTGGTCGAACGGCTGGATCAACCGGGCGAACGCCACGCGATCGCCGTCACCGAGCAAGAGCTCGTGCGCGGCGCGTTTTTGGATTTTGCCAAGTCCGGCGTGGCGCTCGCTCCCGGCGGAATTTACCGGGCCAAACTCGCCGACCGACAGATCGTGTTCAAAATCGATCCCGACGCCAAGTCGGGCGATGCGCCGCTCGCCGGCCGCTTGGCCCGCCTGCAGGCCCGGCAATAGTCGCCGCCGCGCATGGTCAGGGTATCGCGATGGCTCCGGGATGCGGTTTTCGTTCTCGCCATCGCGGTCTTCTCGAGCGCGCTGATCTTCGCCCCGCCACTCGATCGGCTGCGTGGACTGTCTATCGACATACTTACTATGCTGCGCTGGCGCGTCTTTGGCAGCATGCACAAGCCGGAGCAATCGCCGACGGTCGTGGTCGCGCTCGATGAGGAAACCTATCGCACGCCGCCGTTCGCCGGCACGCCGGCGATAACATGGACCTCGGAGATCGGCGAGGTTCTCACCGCGGTGCTTGCCGGTGGCGCCAAAGTGGTCGGTTTCGATATCGTGTTTCCGACTTCGATCGAGCAATCCGAAATTCCGTTCGGCGACGGCACGCTGGGCGCGCGGTTGCGCGGCTTCGACCGCGACTTTCTCCGTGCGCTGGCGCTCGGCGCACGCGACGGCAAAGTGCTGCTCGGCGAGGCGCAGCATCGCGATTTTCCGATTATGCCGTCGCCGGGGCAGCGCATTGCCGTCGGCCAAAGCGCCAATATCCGGTCCTTGAATGTCTTTAATGATCCGGATGACGTCGTGCGGCGCATCCCGCTCAGCGTCGTCGTGGACGGCGAGCCGCAGCCATCGATGGCCGTTGAGCTGGCGGCGCGAGCACTGGGCGCGCCGGCGACGACGATTTCGGGTTCTCGCATTCCGAGCCAGATCCCGAACACGGTGATGCTTAATTTCGATGGTGGCGCCGACCCGATTCCGACTTATTCGCTCGCCGATCTGCGCGCCTGTATAAAAAAGGGCGACGGCGACTTCTTCCGCCGCAATTTCGCGGCCAAAGTCGTGCTCATCGCCGCTGTGCTCGACGTTGAAGACCGGCAGGTGACGTCGAAGCGTTTCGCGACCGCGCCGGAAAATCCAAGGAGCCAGCGCTGCGCACTGCCGGCACCGCCGCCGAGTACGGTTTTTGCCCGCGATTCGACGCCCGGCGTCTACACCCATGCCACCGCCGTCAATAATCTCATACGCGGCGATGGGCTGGTCGAGCTCGGCCCAATCGGGCGCGGCGCGATTGTCCTTGCGCTCGCCGCGATCATAGCGGCCGCAACCTTGACGCTGCCGCTGCTCGCCGCAGTGCCGGCTTATCTGGCCGCGGCGCTGTTGTGGACCTTCGGCGCCGTGCTCGCTTTCACCTATTCGCCGCTGGCGCTGCCGCTGGTCGAGCCTTTGCTCCCGGGCATTGTCAGCCTTGGCGCAACGACCGGCTTCCGGTTTCTGGTCGCCGACAAGGACCGGCGTTTCTTGCGCAAGAGCTTCGCGCTTTATCTCGCGCCCAGCGTGATCGAGAAAATGGTCAGCGCCAATAAGCCGCCGGCGCTGGGCGGCGAAATGCGCGAGGTCACCATCTTCTTCTCCGATCTCGCCGGGTTCTCGTCGATTTCCGAGGCGCTCGCCCCGCCCGATCTGGTGCACTTCATGAACGAATACCTCTCGGCGATGACCGACATCATCCAGGAGCAGGGCGGCTTCGTCGACAAATATATCGGCGACGCGATCGTTGCGGTGTTCGGCGCGCCGCTCGACGAGCCGGATCATGCGCAGAGCGCGATCAGCGCCGCCTTGCGCTGCCGCGACCGCCTGCACAAGCTCAATACCGAGCCGGCCGAATGGCAGCGTTTTACCTTGCGTCAGCGCATCGGCATCAATTCCGGCGACGCGCTGGTTGGCAATATCGGTTCGCGCCAGCGCTTCAACTATACGGCGATGGGCGACGCCGTGAACGTGGCGTCGCGGCTTGAAGGCGCCAATAAATATTTCGGCACTACGATCGTGGCGGCCAAAAGCACGTTCGAACGCGCGGCGGCGGGATTTACCTGGCGCGAGCTGGACAGCATTCGCGTCCAAGGCCGCGACGAACCGGTCAGCATTTACGAGCCGCTTGCGCGTCATGGCGAAGAAACTCCCGAGCAAAAAGTCGTAGCGGCCGCCTACCGGCACGCTTTGGCCTGCTGGCGGCGCCGCGATTTTGCCGGCGCCATCGCGGCGCTCGCGCCCATCGCCGCCGCCGACCCGCCGTCGGCGATCCTGTTGCAGCGGGCCAAGAAATTTCTGGCGCATCCGCCGGCGCCCGATTGGAACGCCGTCAACACGCTGGAAGGGAAGTGACGGCCGGCAGCTGAACTGGCGCTATTTCCGCTCATTCCCGCGTAAGCGGGAATCCAGAGAACTGACTGGGTCCCCGCTTACGGGGTACCCCATCGCGCTTGCACGATGGGGATCCCTGCGCGGGGACGGGCGGTTAGTATTGAGAAAGCGACCGTGGCTACGCCGCGATCGCTTCGAGCCGGCGTTTGGTCACCTGCGGCCCGAACGCCCCGATCACGACAAAGACAATCGCCATCGCGCCGGCGATGAAGCTGAACACGCCGACGGTGCCATAACGGGCAAGAAAGTACGCAATGATGAAGCCGGAAAAGATCGCCGAGAACCGGCTCCACGAATAGACGAAGCCGACCGCCTGGGCGCGAATGCGGGTCGGATAGAGCTCCGCCTGATAGGCGTGAAATGAAAACGACATCCAGTTATTGCACAGCGTGATCAACAATCCGCAGATGATGACGCCCGCCGCGCTGGTCTGCTGCGCGAACAAAAGTCCAAACACGGCGATTCCCGTCGCCGCCCATGCAATCTGCCATTTGCGCTCGAAGCGGTCGGCAAAGAGCACCCCGATCAAGGGGCCGATGGGCGCGGCGATGGCGATGATGAAAGTATAGGTCAGCGACTTCGTTACTTCGACGCCTTGCGAGATCAACAGCGTCGGCACCCAGCTCGAAAAACCATAATAGCCGATGGTCTGAAACAGATTGTAGATCACCAGCATGATGGTGCGGCCGCGATAGGTTGCGTTCCACATCTCGGCCCAGGCGCCGGCTTTGCGATCCGTTTCGCCGGTGACGGGTTCGGGCGCTGCGAGCTCGACGCCGTCGGCGCGGATGCGGCGCTCCAAATCGGCGACAATTTTTTCGGCCTCCGCCGTGCGGCCGTGCTGGTCGAGCCAGCGCGGCGATTCCGGCAAATTCCTGCGGATCCACCAGATGACCGCGGCGCCGATCGAGCCGATGATCACGACCCAGCGCCAGCCGTCGAGTCCCAGGATGGTCTGCGGCACGAGCTGCCAGGCCAGGAACGCCACCACCGGCACCGCGGTAAACATGACGAATTGATTGTAGGCGAAGGCCGGCCCCGCGCTGCTCCTTCGGCACCAGTTCGGACAGATAGGCATCGACATTCACCAGTTCGACGCCGAGCCCGATGCTGGCGATGAGGCGCCACAGATTGATGCTCTCCGGTGTGTTCTGGAACGCCATGATGAAGGCGCCGATCGAATACCAGAGCAGAGCGAAGGTGAAGATCGAGCGCCGGCCGAACCGGTCGGACAACCAGCTGAAGGCGAGCGTGCCGATGAACAGGCCCAAGAACAGCGCGGCGACGAAACTGGCAAAACCCTTCAGATCGAATAAACCTTGCGTGGTCGGCGTGAAGATGCCGGCCTTGAACAGGCCGATAGCGATATAGGCGGTGAAGAACAGATCGTAGAATTCGAACCAGCCGCCGAGCGACAGCAGCGTCACCAGGCGGCGGGTGTGGCGCGACGGCGGCAGCCG
>JBPYFG010000077.1:0-9344 GCA_051986365.1 Xanthobacteraceae bacterium | reverse complement strand
GCCTTAGCGCCGCCGATCCCGTAGATATATTGGAGCGCGATGACGATGCGCTTGTTGGTCGGCAGGTTGACGCCAGCGATACGAGCCAAGTCAGTTACTCCTTACGGCGGCCGGGCCACACGCCGGGGGGCGGCCGCTGTTTATCGGTTCCAATGTCACCTTGAGAAGGCCACAACGTAAAAGGCCAGCGGCTGCCCTGCCTTTGCGGCCCGGCATCGCTCCTCAATCTCCGACTGGATATTTGAGGCTTATTAATGGACTCTGGGCGCTTTCGTCAACCTCGGCCGGTAATTTCTTGCACAAAACTTGCTTGGCCAAGCCCGGCTAGCGGGCGGGGTGCGCGCTACCCCCAAACCGGCTCGGTCCCAGCTGAACCGCCTGAGCCAGCGGTGGTCGCCGGGGCTGATTTTTCTATTTTGGGGCCTTTTTTGGCAGCTTTGGCCTGATCGGCCGGCCTTAGTGGCTGACCCGCTCGCTTTTGTGCGCCGGGTGAGCGGCGCGGGTGAGGCCGTTTAAAACCTTGTCGATGGCCGCGGTAACATCCGGAATCGGCGCCATGCCATTGACCGTGCGCAGGACCCGCCGCTCCCGGTAGTAGGCGATCAGCGGCGCGGTCTGGTCCCGATACGCCTTGAGCCTAGTGTGTAGGACGGCCGCGTTATCGTCCTCGCGCAGGGTCTCGCCCCGCGCCTTCATTTCGGCAATCCGGCTCTCGATCCGCTTGATCAGCGCCGCCTCGTCGACCCGGAGCTCGATTACGGCCTCGAGCGCGAGCCCCTTGCTCTTGAGGATGCGGTCAAGGGCAGCCGCCTGCGGAACCGTACGTGGGAAACCATCGAGGATGAAGCCGTTGCGCGCATCCGGTTCGGCGATGCGCTGGCCGACGATCTCGACGACCACGGTGTCGGGTGCGAGCTGGCCGTGGGCAATGATGTCCTGGACTTTGCGGCCGACCGGAGTTGCGCTTTTGACTGCTTCGCGCAGCATGTCCCCGGTGGAGAGCTGAACAATTTTGTGCTTGGCGGCGAGACGCTGGGCCTGTGTTCCTTTGCCAGCCCCCGGCGGGCCGAGCAGGATCAATCTCATCGACGGCGCCCCCGCAATTTCGACCGCTTGATCAGACCTTCATATTGATGCGCCAACAGATAACCTTGCACCTGCGCCACCGTGTCCATGGTCACGCTCACCACGATGAGGAGCGAGGTGCCGCCGAAATAGAACGGTACCGCGGCGTAGGAAATCAGCATTTCCGGAAACAGACAAACCACCGCGAGATAGGCGGCGCCGACCACTGTGATCCGCGACAATACGTAATCGATATGTTCGGCGGTGCGCTCGCCGGGCCGGATACCGGGAATGAAGCCCCCGTGCTTCTTCAAATTGTCCGCGGTTTCGGTCGGATTGAACACGATCGCGGTATAGAAGAACGCGAAGAATACGATCAGCCCGACATAAAGCAGGAGGAACAGCGGCCGTCCATGGGAGAGTTGCGTGGTGATGGCGGTGAGCCATCCCGGCCCTTGCCCCGAAGTAAAATTAGCGAGCGTGGTCGGCAGCAGCAACAGCGAGGATGCGAAGATCGGCGGAATAACACCTGAAGTATTAAGCTTCAGCGGCAAATGTGAAGATTGACCCTCGAACATGCGATTGCCGACCTGCCGCTTGGGATATTGAATTAACAGTCGCCGCTGCGCCCGCTCCATGAACACGATGAAGGTGATCACCGCAACCGCCATCAGCAGCACGATCAGGATCAGCCCGGTTGACAGCGCGCCCTGGCGGCCGAGTTCGAGCGTGCCGGCGATCGCCGACGGCAATTGCGCGACGATGCCCGACATGATGATCAGCGAGGTACCGTTGCCGATGCCACGCTGGGTGATCTGCTCGCCAAGCCACATCAAAAAGATCGTACCGCCGGTAAGCGTGATCACGGTCGAGATGCGAAAGAAAAATCCGGGATCGCTGACCACGCGGGTACCGGCGCCTTCAAGCCCGATGGCAATGCCATAGGCCTGGAACGCGGCGAGGACGACGGTGAGATAACGCGTGTACTGATTGATCATCTTCCGTCCGGCCTCGCCCTCTTTTTTGAGCTGTTCGAGTGTGGGCGAAACCGTCGTCATCAGCTGAATGATGATCGAGGCGGAAATGTACGGCATGATGTTCAACGCGAAAATCGCCATGCGGTGAATGCCACCGCCAGCGAACATGTTGAACATTCCCAAAATGCCGCCGGCCTGCGACTGGAAAATCTGGTCCCACGCGGCCGGATCGATGCCGGGCAGCGGAATGTAGGTGCCAAGCCGATAGACCAACAGCGCACCTAGCGTGAACCAGATTCGCTTCTTCAGCTCTTCGGCTTTGGCAAGGGCCGAGAAGTTGAGGTTGGCTGCCAGTTGTTCCGCTGCAGAGACCATCGGCCAATGCTCCGTCTCTCGTCCCGGCCTATATAGGCATCAGGCCGCGTGTTCGCTTGCCTGCGGCTTTGGCGCCAGCACTTCGACCGTGCCGCCGGCCTTCTCCACCGCGTCGATGGCGGATTTCGAGGCGCCGTAGACCGAAAACGCGACCTTGGCTTTGATCTCGCCGGCACCGAGGAGCCGGATGCCATCCTTGGCGCGGCGAATGACGCCGGCTTTGACCAGCGCCGCCGCGTCGATCTTGACTGCCGGATCGAGCGTGCCGGCGTCGATTGCCGCCTGGATGCGGCCGAGATTCACCTCGTTGAGCTTGCGCGCGAACATGGTGTTTTTGAAACCGCGCTTCGGCAAGCGGCGGTGCAGCGGCATCTGGCCGCCCTCAAAACCTTTGATGCGCACGCCGGAACGCGCAGTCTGGCCCTTGCCACCGCGGCCGCCGGTCTTGCCCACGCCCGAACCGATGCCGCGGCCGATCCGCTTGCGGACCTTACGCGAGCCGGCCGGCGCGGCGAGTTCGTGAAGCTTCATTGCATACCCCGTTTCTCTAATCGTCATGCCCGGCCACAGCCGTTCGAAGAACGGCGTCGTTTCACTCGCCTATGGCCAAGCATCCACGTTTTGGCAAAATAAGACGTGGATGGCCGGGACAAGCCCGGCCATGACGGGCGTTATTCCTTCTCCACTACTTCGACCAGATGCGCGACCTTGGCGATCATGCCGCGGGTCGCCGGCGTATCGGCGAGTTCGGCGACGCGGCCGATCTTGTTGAGCTTGAGCCCGACCAGTGTCTGGCGCTGACTGAAATGCCGCCGCAACGGGCTGCCGGTCTGCCGGACTTTGACGGTTATGCTGCTTTGCTTTTCGGCGCTCATCGCATGCTCCTCGACTAGTCGGCAGGGGCTTCGGCATCGAGGTCGCGGCGGCGTGCCTGCAAGGTCGAAACCTTGACGTTGCGGCGCGCGGCGACCGCGCGCGGCGAATCCTGCCGCTTGAGCGCGTCGAAGGTGGCGCGCACGACATTGTACGGGTTCGATGTGCCGATCGACTTGGCCACGACATCCTGCATGCCGAGCGTCTCGAATACCGCGCGCATTGGGCCGCCGGCAATGATGCCGGTGCCGGGCGGCGCGGCACGCAGATGGACCCGTCCGGCGCCATGCCGGCCGGTGACGTCATGATGCAAGGTGCGGCCCTCGCGCAACGGCACCCGGGTGAGCCCGCGCTTGGCGGCATCGGTTGCCTTGCGGATCGCCTCCGGCACTTCGCGCGCTTTGCCGTGACCGAAGCCGACGCGGCCCTTTTGATCGCCGACCACGACGAGCGCGGCAAAGCCGAACCGGCGGCCGCCTTTCACGACTTTGGCGACGCGGTTGATGTGCACGAGCTTGTCGACGAATTCGTCGCGGTCTTCGTTTCTTCGCTCGCGGGGTTCACGCGCCATATTGATCTGCCATAGTTTGTTCAAGCCTCAAGTTTCGTGATGAGACATCGGATGACAGATGCCAGATGTCGGATGGTTTCCGGCTCCATCGTGATATCTGACCTCTGATCTCCGACATTCGACCTCTGCCTTAAAACTTCAATCCGCCTTCGCGCGCAGCCTCGGCGAGCGCCTTGACGCGGCCGTGATAGAGATAGGCGCCGCGGTCGAATACCACGTCGGTGATGCCTTTCTCCCTGGCGCGTTCAGCGATCAGCTTGCCGACCGCCTTGGCCGCATCAACGCTGGCGCCGGTCTTGAGCGCCTCGCGCGTCGATTTTTCGATCGACGAGGCCGAGGCGAGCGTAATGCCCTGGTCGTCATCGATTACCTGCGCGTAAATATGCTTCGAGGAGCGGTACACCGAAAGCCGCTTGCGCTCGCCCGCGGCGCGCCGCAACAGCCCGCGCACCCGGCCCTGCCGCCTTTCGATCCTGTCACTGAGCTTGGTCATCGCGCGGCCCCGTTACTTCTTCTTACCTTCTTTGCGGAAGATCCGCTCGTCGGCATATTTGATGCCCTTGCCTTTATAGGGTTCGGGCGGCCGGTACTGGCGAATTTCGGCGGCGACTTGGCCGACCTTCTGCTTGTCGCTGCCGGAAACGATGATCTCGACCGGCCGCGGCGTGGCAATCGTGATGCCTTCCGGGATCGGATAGACGACGTCGTGGCTGTAACCGAGCGCAATCTGCAAATTTTTACCCTGCACCGCGGCGCGATAGCCGACGCCGCTGATTTCAAGACGCTGCTCGAATCCCTTGGTGACGCCGGAGATCAGATTAGCGACCAGCGTGCGCGAGGTGCCCCATTGCGCGCGCGCGCGCTTGGTCTCAGCGCGCGGCTCGATCTGGATCTGCCCGCTGTCGAGCTTGACCGAAACGTCGTCGTGCAGCGCCACTTGCAGCGCTCCTTTCGGTCCTTTGATCTTCACCATCTGGCCTTCGACATTGGCGGTCACGCCGGAAGGCACTGCGATGGCTCTTTTACCGATACGAGACATCAGAACACCGTACAAAGGATCTCGCCGCCGACATTGGCGTCGCGCGCGTCGTGATCGGCCATTACCCCCTTGGGGGTCGAAACGATCGTGACGCCGAGCCCGTTATTGATGCGCGGCATGCTCTTGACCGAGGTGTAGACGCGGCGGCCCGGCTTGGACACCCGCTCGATTTCGCGGATCACCGGCTCGCCATCGAAATATTTCAATTCAATTTCGATTTCCGAACGGCCGTCGCGCTCCACTACCGTGTAGCCGCGGATATAACCCTCGTTCTTGAGCACGCCGAGAACGCTTTCGCGCAAGCGCGAATTCGGCGAAACGACCTTGGACTTGTTGCGCATCTGCGCGTTGCGGATGCGCGAGAGCAGATCGCCGAGCGGATCATTCATGGGCATTGTGCGCGCCTCCTCACCAGCTCGACTTCAGCAAACCGGGGATCAGCCCCTTGGAGCCGAGCTCCCGCAGCGCGATGCGGGACAATTTGTGCTTGCGGTAAAAGCCGCGCGGCCGGCCGGTCAGTTCGCAGCGATTGCGAATGCGCGTGGCCGAGGAGTTACGCGGCAATTCGGCGAGCTTCAGCGTAGCGGCGAAGCGCTCCTCCACCGGCTTGGTCTTGTCCCGCGCGATCGCTTTGAGCCGCGCGCGCCGGCTGGAATATTTCTTCGCCATGCGGCGGCGCCGATTGTTCTTTTCGATTGAGCTCTTCTTCGCCATTGCTTCTCCTTAATGTCCCGCGTCTGAAGCCTTTTGCCTCACTGCCGGAACGGAAAATTGAACGCCCGCAACAGCGCACGCGCCTCGTCGTCGTTGCGCGCGGTGGTGCAGACCGTGATGTCCATGCCCCAGACATCGGCGGCTTTGTCGTAGTCGATCTCCGGGAAAATGATGTGCTCCTTGATGCCGAGCGTATAGTTGCCGCGGCCGTCGAAGCTCTTCGGACTAAGCCCGCGGAAATCGCGCACCCGCGGCAGCGCGATATTGATGAGCCGGTCGAGGAACTCGTACATACGCGTTTTGCGCAGGGTCACTTTGCAGCCGATCGCCTGGCCGGCGCGGACTTTGTAGGTCGCAATCGACTTGCGGGCCTTGGTGACGACGGCCTTCTGGCCGGCGATCAAGGCGAGATCGGCGGCCGCGCCGTCGACTTTTTTACGGTCGGCGACGCCCTCGCCGATTCCCATATTGATGACGATTTTGTCGAGCCGCGGCACCTGATAGCGGTTCTTGTGACCGAGCTCCTCGGCGAGCTTGCTTCGGATTGCCTCGTCAAACTGCACTTTCAGCCGCGCCGGCACGCGCGGCTCCGGCTCGCGCGGCGCCTCGGCTTTGTCCGCCTTGGCAGCTTTTGCGGCCTTGTCGCTTTTCTCGCTTTTGCCGGCCTTCTCGGCTCGCTCGGGCTTGTCGGCCTTTTCCGCCTTGACGGGCTTGCCGCCGGCCGGCCGTTGCTCCGACTGCGGCGCGGCTTTGTCCGACCGCTTGTTCTGCTTATCGTCGGTATCAGCCATCGATCTCAACTCCCGAACGCTTGGCAAAGCGTACCTTCTTGCGGTCGTCGCCCTTGCCGACGAATTTGAAGCCGACGCGCGTCGGTTTGCCGTCCTTGGGATCGGCGAGCGCCACATTCGACAGATGGATCGACGCCTCCTTGGAGATGATGCCGCCTTCCTGCTGCGCGGTCTGGCGCTGGTGACGCTTGACCATGTTGACGCCGCGAACAAGCACGCGGCCGTCGTCACGACGCATTTCGATCACCTCGCCGCTGCGGCCCTTGTCGCGGCCCGCGATCACGACCACCTTGTCGCCCTTCTTGATCTTTGCCGCCATCACAGCACCTCTGGCGCGAGCGAGATGATCTTCATGTGGTTCTTGGCACGCAGCTCGCGCGGCACGGGTCCGAAAATGCGGGTGCCCACCGGCTCCATCTGCGGGTTGATCAGCACCGCGGCGTTGCGATCGAAGCGAATGATCGAACCGTCGGGACGCTTGATGTCCTTGGCGATGCGCACGATGACCGCTTTCATCACGTCGCCCTTTTTGACGCGGCCGCGCGGAATCGCTTCCTTCACCGAGACGACGATGACATCGCCGATGGTGGCGTATTTACGCTTGGAGCCGCCAAGCACCTTGATGCACATGACGCGGCGGGCGCCGGAATTATCCGCCACATCGAGATTGGTTTGCATCTGAATCATGGGGCCGCCTGCCTCTTCTCGCCCCGCACCACCGCCCAGCGCTTGAGCTTGGAAATCGGACGATGCTCTTCGATCCAGACGACGTCGCCGACCTTGAACTCGTTCTTCTCGTCGTGCGCATAGTATTTCTTCGAATGGCGCACCGTCTTTTTGAACAGCGGATGCGTGTATCGGCGCTCGACGCGCACCACCAGCGTCTTGTTCTGTTTGTCGCTCACCACGACGCCTTGGAGCGTTCGCTTCGGCATATCTAGTCCCTCAACTCTTGGCCGCGGTCTTGGCGCGCTTAGGCGCGCGCTTGGCCGCGGCCGGCTTATCCGCGCCCGCTTTGGCCGCACCCGAACCCTTGCGCTTTACCATTGCAATGGTTTTGAGCCGCGCAATGTCGCGCCGCACTTCGCGCACACGGGCGGTATTTTCCAATTGACCGCTGGCGCGCTGAAAGCGCAGGTTGAAGTGCTCCTTCTTGAGTTTGAGCACTTCATCGTCGATCTGATCGATCGTCATCGCTCTGATATCGGCTGGTTTCATGACGCGCTACTCGGCGATGCGCTCGACGAACCGGGTCTTGACCGGCAATTTGGCGGCGGCCAGCGCCAGCGCCTCCTTGGCGACCTCGACCGACACGCCGTCGACCTCGAACAGGATGCGGCCCGGCTTGACCCGCGCGACCCACAGTTCGGGGGTGCCCTTTCCCGAACCCATGCGCACTTCCAGTGGCTTCTTTGATACCGGAACGTCCGGAAACATCCGAATCCAGACGCGTCCCGAGCGCTTCATGTGGCGCGTAAGCGCACGCCGCGCCGCCTCGATCTGGCGCGCGGTGACGCGCTCGGGCTCGATCGCCTTGAGGCCATATTGACCGAACGCAAGGTCGACGGCGCTAGTGGCAACGCCATGGATGCGCCCTTTGTGCGCCTTGCGGAATTTGGTTCGCATCGGTTGCAGCATGAATTACGCCCTTCGCGCCTTCGTCACACTCACTCGATCAGGCCGCTTCCCGGCGCGGCCGGCCGGCTTCGCCTTCGGCCATGCGCTTATCCTGCGCCATCGGATCGTGTTCCATGATCTCGCCTTTGAAGATCCACACTTTGACGCCGCAGGTGCCGTAGGTCGTGAACGCGGTGGCCACCCCGTAATCGACGTCGGCGCGCAGCGTGTGCAACGGCACCCGGCCCTCGCGATACCATTCCATGCGTGCAATCTCGGCGCCGCCGAGCCGCCCCGAGCAATTGATGCGGATGCCGCCGGCGCCAAGCCGCATCGCCGATTGCACCGCGCGCTTCATCGCCCGCCGAAAGGCGACGCGACGTTCGAGCTGCTGCGCGATCGATTCGGCGACCAGCTGCGCGTCGAGTTCGGGCTTGCGGATCTCGACGATATTGATGACGACGTCGCTGTCGGTCAGCGCCGCGACCTTCTTGCGCAACTTCTCGATATCGGCGCCCTTCTTGCCGATCACCACGCCGGGCCGCGCCGAATGGATGGTGACGCGGCATTTCTTGTGCGGCCGCTCGATGACGATCTTCGACACCGCAGCCTGCTTTAATTCCGCCATCAGCGCCTTGCGGATTTCCATGTCCTCGTGCAGCAGCGAGCCATAGCTCGCTTTGCCGGCGTACCAGCGCGAATCCCAGGTGCGGTTGATGCCGAGACGAAGCCCGACCGGATTGACCTTCTGACCCATCGTGTTCTCCTCGCCGCCCGCTCTTTAAGCCTGCGCCTCGACTTCGCGCACCACGATCGTGAGGTTCGCGAATGGCTTGAAAATTGCACCGACCCGGCCGCGGGCTCGCGCCGCGTGCCGCTTGATCACCAGCGCCTTGCCGACATGCGCCTCGGCGACGACGAGATCGTCGACATCGAGGTCGTGATTGTTCTCCGCATTGGCGATCGCGGATTCCAGACACTTGCGCACGTCGCGCGCGATGCGCTTGCGCGAAAATTCGAGATCGGCAAGGGCGGTGGACACCTTCTTGCCGCGGATCAGCTGAGCCAAAAGGTTCAGCTTCTGCGGGCTGATGCGCAGCATGCGGGCAACCGCCTTGGCTTCGCTATCGGAGAGCCCGCGTTCGCGCTTTTTCTTGCCCATCGAACCTCTCCTCACCTCACGACGCGCCTGCGGCCGGCGCCGCGGGCGCGGCGGCTGGCGCGGCGCCCTCGCCTACCGCGGTGCGCTTGGCCTTGCGATCCGACGAATGTCCGTAGAACGAGCGCGTCGGGGCGAACTCGCCGAACTTGTGGCCGACCAT
>JBPYFG010000076.1:0-3927 GCA_051986365.1 Xanthobacteraceae bacterium | reverse complement strand
GTGCTCGGCTTTCTGATTAATGCCGCTATTTTCACGCCATTGCGGGAACAACGCAGTGAGTTGCTGCCGCTGATCGCTACGATTGGCGTTTCAATTATGCTGCAGAACGCAATGCTGCTGCTGTTTGGGCCGATACCATACGCTTTCAATACGCCCTATAGCAGCAAGGTGATCCATATCGGTAGTTTGTTTTTCACGCTGCAAAACGTCCTGATCATCCTCGTTTCAACCGCAACTATTGCTTTGCTCTATGCGTTTATGAAGTTCACCTTCCTGGGCAAGGCGCTGCGCGCGGTTTCGCAAGATCGCGACACGGCCGCCCTGATGGGTATCAACCCAAATTACCTGATCATGCTGACCTTCATCATTGCCTCGGCGCTAGCGGGGATGAGCGGAGCGCTGCTCGGCCCTGTGCTCGTGCTAACCCCGTTTGCCGGGACCTCGGTGATCGTCAAAGCTTTCGCGATCGTGATCATTGGCGGTTTTGGCAATGTTGAGGGAACGATCATCGCTGGACTGATCGTCGGCTTGATCGAAAGCTACACCACCCAATTCCTCGATCCCGGGCTAATCGATATCGCGGTGTTCGCGCTGCTCCTCATCATGCTTGCGGTGCGGCCGACGGGCCTTATCGCCGAGAAGCGCTGCGAAAATGTCTGACCTGCCGCGCATTGAAAAATCCCGCGTTGTTTCGATCAAAAGCCTGGTCACCTCGCGGCGCTTCTGGTTTATCGTGGCAGCGGTAACGATTGCCCTACTGCCGCTGATTTTTTCCAGTGCGTATTGGCGGACTAACCTGATTGTCTGTGCAATAAATGTTCTGCTCGCCATCGGCTTGGACTTCGTGCTGGGCTATGCCGGGCAACTCAATATCGGGCAATCGGCCTTCTATGGCATCGGGGCTTATGCCTCGACCCTCTTAATCATGAAGCTCGCCGTGCCGTTCTGGGTGGCGTTTGCGCTTGGCGTGCTGATCTCCGGAATCGCCGGCGCACTGCTTTCGCTGTTTGCGGTCCGCCTGCGCGGACACTATCTCGCCATCGCCTCATTAGGTTTTGCGGTGATTACGTACCAGATCCTTTTAAACTGGATCAGCCTGACCCAGGGACCGCTTGGCATTTATGCAATCGCGCCCCCTCCGCCAATAACGTTGCCTTGGCTGCCGCCGATTGCGTTCACCAACCTGACCAATCTGTTCTATCTGATCGCTGGTTTTGCGCTGTTGGTTTATTTTATTCTTGATCAGTTGGTCCGGTCGCCGATCGGCGAAACTTTGACTGCAATCCGCGAGGACGAGTTGTCCGCGGCCTCACTAGGCATCGATGCTCCGAAATGGAAGGCGTTCGCGTTTGCGGTGAGTTCAGCAGTTGCCGGTGCCGCCGGCTGTTTTTATGCGAGCTTCGTTGGCACTCTTGTTCCTGACGCCTTCTTCATCACGGAATCGTTCAGCATGCTTGCCATGGTCATCGTCGGCGGCATGGGCACCCTGATCGGACCGGTATTTGGCGCCATTCTCCTTACCATCCTGCCAGAACTGTTACGCGGTATCGGCGACCTTCGCCTGATCGTTTATGGCGCGGCGGTGACGCTGGTCGTGTTGTTTATGCCCGGCGGGCTTGCTCAGGCTCTCCGCGTCGTCGCCCACCACCTCTTTGTCGCTGATGCAAAGTTTGAGGCGCGATCGTGACTGCTGCAGCTAGAGCTAATCTTGCGCGCGAGAATACCGGTGCAGTCCTGTTCCGCGCCCAAAGTCTATGCAAGAATTTCGGTGGCGTCCGTGCCGTGCGCGACATTTCGTTCGCTGTCGCGCCAGGCATTGTGTTTGCGGTGATCGGTCCGAACGGCGCCGGGAAATCGACGCTGGTCAATTTGATGAGTGGTATCTATCAGCCCGATGCCGGCACAATGTCGCTTGACGGTGTAGACCTCGTGGGCATGAGCGCGCAGCAGCGGGTCCGGCTCGGATTGGCGCGCACTTTCCAAAAGATTCGCCTGTTCAAGCAACTATCCGCGCTAGAGAATGTCATTGCCGGTTACCACACTCGCCATGCCATTCCGGCCTGGCAATATGTCGTTCATGGCGCTGCTTTTCGTCAAAATGCGCGGCGGTGTCGCGACGAGGCGATCGAGTTGCTCGATTTTGTCGGATTAAGCCATCGCGCCCATGTTACCGCCGGCGCGCTGGCTTATGGCGAACAACGGCTCCTTGAAATCGCTCGGGCGCTCGCTACCGCGCCGCGCTTACTCATGATCGACGAGCCAGCTGCCGGTCTCAATCCGGCCGAAGTCGCCGCACTGCTGCACCGGATCGCCAGTTTGCGCGATCGTGGCGTAACCGTGCTGTTGATCGAGCACAATATGGATCTGGTGATGAATGTTGCCGATCGCATTCTCGTCATGGATTATGGTCAGCAGCTGTTCGTAGGCGCTCCGGCGGACGTCCAGGCCCATCCTGACGTGATCGCCGCCTATCTTGGAGCCAATGTCCTGTGACGGCATTGCTCGATACCGAAGGTCTCGAACTCGCCTACGGCGAACTGACGGCATGCCGCAATATTTCCGTCACCGTCGACACCGCTGAGATTGTCACCCTGATCGGATCGAACGGCGCTGGCAAAAGCACGATATTGCGCGCTATTGCCGGCGCGCTAATGCCGCGCGCCGGAACCGTCCGTTTTGACGGTCGCGATATCACTTATCTGCCCGCCTACGAGCGAAGCCAGCTCGGCATCGCGCTGGTTCCCGAAGGCCGTCATGTCTTTCCGTTCCTGACCGTGCGGGAGAATCTAGAACTTGGCGGGTTCAAATATCGCAAGGACCTTGCCAAGGTTCGCAGGCTGATCGACATGACGTTCGAGATGTTTCCACAGCTTCGCGGTCGCGCCACCCAGAGCGCTGGAACGTTAAGCGGTGGCGAACAACAGATGCTGGTCCTTGGCCGCGCGATGATGTGCGAACCGCGGCTGCTGTGCCTGGATGAACCCTCGCTCGGGCTCGCACCGCGGATCGTCGAAAGCATTTTCCGTACTATCGTTTCCATCAATGCGGGCGGCACCAGCATCCTGTTGGTCGAGCAGAATGCGCGTTACGCGCTGCAAACGGCAAGTCGCGGTTATGTTTTGCAAACCGGTTCGATCACCGCATCCGGGTCATGCCAGATGCTGAGAGAAGACAAGCGCGTCCAGGAGGCTTATCTCGGTCGCACCGCGGCACAAATGGGAGCGAGCGGATGAGCGATACTGTTCTCGCCGATAAGGTCGCGATCGTCACCGGAGCCGGTGGCGGCATCGGCCAGGCTATCTGCCTTGCCTTCGCCGTTGCGGGCGCCAAGGTCGCTTGCCTTGATATCGATCTCGCCAGCGTCGAAAAGAGCGCCGCCGCGTGCCGTTCCGAGGCGTTGGCGCTGCGCTGCGACGTGAGCAATGAGGCTGAAACACGGGCGGCGGTCGCCACGACCGTTTCCCGGTTCGGGACGGTTCACATTTTGGTAAACGCGGCAGCAACTGACGATCGCAACGGCACCATTCTCGATATCTCGGCCGGCGAATGGTCACGCGTGTTTGCCGTCAATGTGACCGGTGCGTTCCTAATGAGCCGCGCGGTTCTACCGACAATGATCGCTGCCGGCGGCGGCAGCATTATTCACGTTGCTTCGCAATTGGGTCGCGTCGCCGCTCCGGCGCGTGTGGCTTATTGCACCTCCAAAGGTGCGATCATCCAGCTCGCCAAGGCCATGGCGGTGGACCATGCCGAGCAGAATATTCGGGTCAATGCGCTGTCGCCTGGCGCGATCGAGACCCGCCGCCTGCTATTGCGCTACGGCGACATGACAACGGCACGGCGGGAGGCCGGACCGAAGCATCTGCTCAATCGCCTCGGCAAACCAGCCGAAATCGCCCAGGCCGCACTGTTCCTGGCGAGCGATGC
>JBPYFG010000075.1:0-5163 GCA_051986365.1 Xanthobacteraceae bacterium | reverse complement strand
CAAGACCAAGGAAACCGATGTCGAGGTCGCCGTCGATCTCGACGGGACCGGCGCGTCTTCGATTGAAACCGGCATCGGCTTTCTCGACCACATGCTCGATCTGTTGGCCCGGCATTCGCGAATCGACGTCCGCGTTAGAGCCAAGGGCGATCTGCACATCGACCACCACCACACGACCGAGGACGTCGGCATCGCGCTCGGCCAGGCGGTCAAACAGGCGCTCGGCGAGATGAAAGGCATCACCCGCTATGCCGATGTGCACGTGCCGATGGACGAAGCGCTCACGCGCGTCGCTCTCGATATTTCCGGACGACCGTTCCTGGTGTTCAATGTTGAATTCGTGCGGGCCAAAGTCGGGCCGTTCGACACCGCATTGGTCGAAGAATGGTTTCGCGCTTTCGCCATGAACGCGGGTGTAACGTTGCATGTCGCCACACTGTACGGCAGCAACGATCATCATATCGCCGAATCCTGTTTTAAAGGTTTGGCCCGCGCGTTGCGCGCCGCCGTTGCGGTCGATCCGCGGGCGGCGGGCGAGGTGCCTTCAACCAAGGGCAGGCTCGGCGACTAGTTTTGACCCTGAACTGCGGTCCGTGAAAACGAAAGATTCAAAGATCGCGCAGCAGGTAACGCTGAAAGATTCGCTCAATGTCTATCTACACCGTCCATCAACCGCCGCTCGACGCCGGCGCGGCCGCGGCCGAACCCTATCGCTTTGTCTTCATCCGTGACGGCTTTTCGTGGTGGGCATTCTTGCTCACGCCGTTCTGGATGCTGCGGCACCGCTTATGGCTGGCGCTGGTGATTTATCTTCTGATCTCGGCGGCGGTCGATGCCGGCTTGCGCGCGCTCGGCGCCTCGGTGTTTACAATGGTATTGGCCGGGCTGTTGATCTCGCTCCTTGCCGGGCTTGAGGCCGGTACGCTGCGGCGCTTCAAGCTGGCGCGCCACCATTGGCGCAATATCGGCGTCGTCACCGGCGATGACGTCGAGGACGCAGAACGCCGCTTTTTCGATGCCTGGATTCGTCAGGCGCCGGCGCGTCGCCCCGCACCGCCGCTGAGCGCCCCTACCTCGGGCGCAACCGCGCCAGTGCCGCCCGCGGCGCCGTCCGGCGTGATCGGATTGTTTCCCGAACCCGGAGCGCGCCGGTGAGCGTCGCCATCGTCGATTACGGCTCAGGCAATCTGCATTCCGCGGCCAAGGCCTTTGAACGCGCGGCCCAAGTGGCTGGATTGGACCAGCCGATCACGGTGACCCGCGATCCGGAGATCGTGGCGCGCGCCGATCGCGTTGTTTTGCCCGGAGTAGGTGCTTTCGCCGACTGCCGCCGCGGACTCGATGCTGTGTCGGGCATGGTGGAAGCGCTGGAGCAGGCGGTGCGCGGCAAGGGCCGGCCGTTTTTCGGCATTTGCGTCGGCATGCAGCTTCTGGCCGAGCGCGGCCGCGAGTATGAAGTGATTGAGGGGCTGGGCTGGATTGGCGGCGAAGTCGATCGCATCGCCCCGCGCGACGCTACATTGAAAATCCCGCATATGGGCTGGAACACGCTCAATATCGTGCGCTCGCATCCGCTGGTCGATGGCCTGACGCTCGGACCGCAAGGCCGGCACGCTTATTTCGTGCACTCGTTCGCGCTCAATCCGTCGCAGCGCCAGGATCTGGTGGCGGACGCCGATTACGGCGGACCCGTCACTGCGATCGTTGGGCGGGACAACATTATCGGCACGCAATTTCATCCCGAGAAGAGCCAAAAGCTCGGCTTGGCGCTGATTGCGAATTTCTTGAAGTGGAAACCGTGATCTTATTTCCGGCGATTGACCTGAAGAATGGCGAAGCCGTGCGTTTGCAACAAGGCGACATGGCGCGCGCCACCGTGTTCAGCCGCGATCCGGCCGCGCAGGCGCGCGCCTTTGCGGAGCAGGGCTTCGCCTATCTGCATCTGGTCGATCTCGATGGCGCATTTGCCGGCAAGCCGGTCAATGCCGCGGCGGTGGAACGGATTCTCGCAGCGGTGAAAATCCCGGTTCAGCTCGGCGGCGGCATCCGCGATCGCAGCATCATCGACGCGTGGCTCGATAAGGGCGTCGCCCGTGTGATCGTCGGCACGGCGGCCGTGCGCGATCCGGCGCTCGTCAAAGCGGCCGCCCGCGCTTATCCCGGCCGCGTCGCGGTGGGGCTCGACGCGCGCGACGGCAAGATCGCGGTCGAAGGCTGGTCGAAAACATCGACGTTGTCGGCGCTCGACGTCGCTCGCCGCTTCGAAGACGCTGGCGTTGCGGCGATCGTCTATACCGACGTTAATCGCGACGGCATGCTTAAAGGACTCAATCTTGATGCGACAATCGCGCTCGCCGAAGAGATTTCGCTGCCGGTGATCGCCTCGGGGGGGCTTGCGTCGCTCGCCGATGTGCGAGCGCTACTCGAGCCGCGCGCACAAAAGCTCGAAGGCGCAATTGCCGGCCGCGCGCTTTATGACGGCCGGCTCGATCCGGCCGCGGCGCTTTCGCTGCTGCGCCAGGCGCAAGCGACGGCCTAAATGTTCAAGGTCCGCGTGATTCCCTGCCTCGACGTCAAAGGCGGCCGCGTCGTCAAAGGCGTTAACTTCGTTAATTTGCGCGATGCCGGCGATCCGGTCGCGGCTGCGATCGCCTATGACGAAGCGGGCGCCGATGAGCTCACTTTCCTCGACATTACCGCCAGCCATGAGAACCGCGGCATCATGCTCGATGTCGTGCGTCGCACCGCCGAGGCCTGCTTTATGCCGCTGACGGTCGGCGGAGGGGTGCGCAGCATCGAGGACATCCGTGCGCTCCTCACATCCGGCGCCGACAAAGTCTCGATCAATACGGCCGCGGTGGCGCGCCGCGGCTTTGTCAAAGAAGCCGCCGAAAAATTCGGCGATCAGTGCATCGTGGTGGCGATCGACGCCAAGCAAGTGGCGAAGCCCGGCGAACCGGCGCGCTGGGAGATCTTTACTCATGGCGGGCGCCATCCGACCGGGATCGACGCGCTCGCTTACGCGCACGAGGTAGTGGCGCTCGGCGCCGGTGAAATCTTGCTGACCTCCATGGACCGGGACGGCACGCGAAAGGGATTCGACATAGCCCTGACCCGCGCCGTGGCGGACGCGGTTACGGTCCCGGTGATCGCCTCCGGCGGGGTCGGTAACCTTGACCATCTGGTGGAGGGCATTCGCGACGGTCACGCCGCCGCGGTACTGGCGGCGTCTATCTTTCACTTTGGCGAGTATTCCGTACGGCAAGCCAAGGATTATATCGCCCAAGCGGGTCTTCCGGTGCGGCTCGATCCGTAATCGGCCTCTCCCGGCGTGGCGGGGGAGATGATATGGAACCCGGACGGAAGGGCTTGCCGATGAGTTTTACCATCCGCGACCTTGAACGGCGCGTGCAGGCGCGCGCTCGCGAGAGCGCCGAGGTTTCCTATACCCGCAAGCTGCTCGATCGCGGCGTTGATCATTGCGCAAAAAAGTTCGGCGAGGAGGCGGTCGAGGCGGCAATTGCCGCGGTCGGCGACGACCGGCCAGGCTTGATCCGCGAGGCCGCCGACGTGCTTTACCATCTGCTCGTGCTGCTCCATGTCCGCGGCATTTCGTTCGACGAGGTCGAGGCCGAACTTGCCGCCCGCAGCCATCAATCGGGGCTTGAGGAAAAAGCAGCGCGCAAGGGCGGCTAAGGGCATCCGATGGAGCAGCGCACCGAACAGGACGTCTCGCCTTACCGCGTCTTCTCGCGCGCGGAATGGGCGATCCGCCGCGAAGACACGCCGATGACGCTTACCTCGGCCGAAGTAGCGCGGCTGCGGTCCATGCACGACCGGCTCGATATGTCGGAAGTGGAGGAAATTTATCTGCCGCTGTCGCGGCTGCTCTCGTTCTATGTCGCGGCGATGCAAAGGCTGTTCGGCGCCCAGCAGGCGTTTCTCGGCACCGAAGACGCAAAGCTGCCCTATATCATCGGCGTCGGCGGTTCGGTCGCGGTCGGCAAGTCGACCACCGCCCGCGTCTTGCAAGCCTTGCTGGCGCGCTGGCCCAACGTGCCCAAGGTCGATCTCCTCACTACCGACGGGTTTCTTTATCCCAATGCCGTGCTTGAGCGCGAAGGGCTGATGGACAAGAAGGGATTCCCGGAAAGCTACGATCTTCCCGCTTTGCTGCGCTTTCTCTCGGACATAAAAGCCGGGCGGCGGCCGGTGCATGCGCCGGTCTATTCGCATCTGGTCTACGACGTTGTCCCCAATGTGTGGATCGAGATCGATCGGCCGGATATCCTGATTGTCGAAGGACTGAACGTCCTGCAAACCGGACGCTTGCCTAAAGACGGCAAAGCCGTTCCGTTCGTATCCGACTTTTTCGATTTCTCGGTCTATATCGATGCCGACGAGGATGTGCTGCTGTCCTGGTATGTCAGCCGATTTCTAACGCTGCGCGGCACTTCTTTCGCGGATCCGAAATCCTATTTCCATCGTTACGCGCGGCTGTCCGATCGCGAGGCGGTCGAAACCGCAACCGAAATCTGGAATCGCATCAATCTGGTTAACTTGCACGAAAACATCCTGCCGACCCGTCCGCGCGCCGATCTCATCCTTAAGAAAATCGAAAGCCACCGGGTCGAGGAAGTGGCGTTGCGCAGGTTGTAGCGCGATGGCGAGACGATTATTCACGCATACGTTTTCATGAAACGAAGTCCGGCCGGAGAGAGAATTCATGGACAAGCCTGTGAACAACAAAACGACGCGTAGCAAGTCGGCGGCGACGGATCGGCGGCCATCGCGCGCGGAGGCCGAAGAGGCGGTGCGCACGCTGATCCGCTGGGCCGGCGACGATCCGGAGCGCGAGGGACTTTTGGCCACCCCCGCGCGGGTCGTGCGCGCCTATGAGGAATGGTTCGCCGGTTACAAAGACAATCCGCGCGATTATCTTAAACGCACCTTCGAGCAAACCGGCGGTTACGACGAAGTCGTGGTGCTGCGCGATATCCGCTTCGAGTCACATTGCGAGCATCACCTGGCGCCGATCATCGGCCGCGTGCATATCGGCTATTTGCCGCGCAACCGCGTGGTCGGCATTTCCAAACTGGCGCGGCTGGTCGAGGTCTATGCGCGCCGCTTGCAGATCCAGGAGAAAATGACCGCCGAGATCGC
>JBPYFG010000074.1:0-2075 GCA_051986365.1 Xanthobacteraceae bacterium | reverse complement strand
CAGATCGACCTGCGTCAGCCAGACGGGCGGGAAAAGCTCACGGATCTGGTGCGCGCAGCCGACATATTCATTCAGGGCTATCGCCCAGGCGCTGTTGCCGCGCACGGATTTACACCGGAAGAGGTCGTCCGGCTCCGCCCGGGGATCGTTTATGCGTCGCTATCCGCTTACGGCCACGAGGGGCCCTGGGCGCTGCGCCGCGGCTTTGATTCGCTCGTGCAGACGGCGAGCGGATTGAATCTCGCCGAAGCGGAGGCGTTCGGTTCATCCGAGCCGAGACCCTTGCCGGCCCAGGCGCTCGATCACGCGACCGGCTATCTCTTGGCCTTCGCGATCGTGGCGGCGCTCAAACGCCGCGTCGAGCAGGGCGGTTCCTGGCACGTGCGGGCCTCGCTCGCGCAAACCGGCCACTGGCTGCGCCAGCTCGGCCGTATCGATGGCATGCATTGCCGCGATCCGGGTTTTGACGATGTGCGCGACCGTTTGCGCCAAACGCCATCCGGCTTTGGTCTGCTTACCGCCGTGCATCACGCTGCCGAAATGGCGGAAACGCCGCCGCATTGGTCGCGCCCAAGCGTCCCGCTCGGAACACATGCGCCGGCCTGGAGCGGTTGAGTCCTGCGCACCGGCGCGCGCTCTTGCGGCTGCGCCCATGTTGCGCCACATCAGGCGCGAATAAAACTTGAGCGCCGCAGATCAAACCCACGCATGCCAAAGATTGTAGGCAAATCCTCCGCTAAGCGAGCCATTCGATCCAGTTTGGCGGGTTTTCGCCATTTGCCGGAATGGAATTTGGACGACCTCTATCGCAGCCTCGACGATCCGGCGATCAAGCGCGATCTCGATCGCACCGATGCCGAATGCGCCGCTTTCGAGGAGGCGTACAAGGGCAAGCTCGCAGGCATTGCCGCCGCTGCCGATGGCGGCGCCACTCTAGCCGCGGCGGTGCGGAGTTACGAAGCCATCGACGATCTCATGGGCCGGCTCTCCTCTTTTGCCGGCCTCATCCACGCCGGCGATATGCTCGATCCGGCCCGCACCAAGTTTTACGGCGACGTCCAGGAGCGGCTCACGGCGGCTTCGATCCATCTGTTGTTCTTCACGCTCGAACTCAACCGCATCGACGATGCGGTTCTGGACAAGGCCATGGCCGATCCCGCGCTCGGCCATTACCGGCCCTGGCTCGAAGACGTGCGGCGGTATCGGCCTTATCAGCTTGAGGATCGCGTCGAACAGCTATTTCACGAAAAGTCGGTGACCGCCTATTCGGCGTGGAATCGGCATTTCGACGCGACGATTGCGAATTTACGGTTCAAGCTCGCGGGAAAATCGCTCGCCATCGAGCCGACGCTCAATTTTCTTCAGGACCGCTCCGGCGCGAAGCGCAAGGCGGCGGCGCAAGCGCTAGCGCATACTTTCAAGAACAATGTGCGGCAGTTTGCGCTGGTCACCAATACGCTCGCCAAGGACAAGGAAATTTCAGACCGCTGGCGCGGCTTCGCCGATATCGCCGACGAACGACATTTGTCCAACCGGGTCGAGCGTGAGGTTGTCGACGCATTGGTCGCAGCCGTGCGCGCCGCTTATCCGCGGCTGTCGCATCGCTATTACGCGCTCAAGGCCAGATGGTTCGGCAGAAAGCGGCTGCCGCATTGGGACCGCAACGCCCCGCTGCCGCAAGTGCCGATGCGCAGCGTGCCGTGGAACGAAGCCAAGGATACCGTGCTTGCCGCCTACCGCGCGTTTTCGCCGAAAATGGCGGATATTGCCGCGCGCTTCTTCAGCGAGCGCTGGATCGATGCGCCGGTACGTCCGGGCAAGGCGCCCGGGGCATTTTCGCATCCGACCACGCCTTCGGCGCATCCTTATGTGCTTGTGAATTATCAGGGGAAGCCGCGCGACGTGATGACGCTAGCGCATGAGCTCGGCCATGGCGTGCATCAGGTCCTCGCCGCCCCGAACGGCGCCTTGATGGCGCCGACCCCCCTCACGCTTGCGGAGACTGCGAGCGTGTTTGGCGAAATGCTCACCTTCCGCAAATTGCTGGCGGCGACGCGCAATAAAAAAGAGCGCAG
>JBPYFG010000073.1:0-4014 GCA_051986365.1 Xanthobacteraceae bacterium | reverse complement strand
CCGGTGGTCGGCGCTGCGCTTGTCGTTGTCGTGAAAAACGTCGTCAGCGCCTATGTCGAACGCTGGAATTTCATGCTCGGCGCGATCTTTGTGGCGATCGTCGTGTTCATGCCGGAAGGTCTCGTTCCGGGCGTGGTGCGCCTGACGCGCTCGATTTGGCGCGGCCGAGCCAGAAGCAAAGCGAGTTTGCCGATGACCGCGGGACCACGGAAATGAGCGCGCTGGTCGTCGACAGGCTCACCAAATCCTTCGGCGGATTGCGGGTCACGCGCAACGTCAACCTCAATGTCGAACAGGGCGAGCGCCGCTTGATCATCGGGCCAAACGGCGCGGGCAAGACCACGTTGTTCAACTTGATCACCGGCGAGCTCGGGCCGGACGCCGGTTCTGTTCATCTGTTCGGCCGCGATATTACGCGAATGCCGACGCGCAAACGCACGCATCTTGGCATGGCGCGAACCTACCAGATCATTACGCTGTTCGCCCGCGACACGATCGAGCACAATGTCATGCTTGCTTTGCTCGGATTATCGCCGCTGCGCTGGAACCCAGCAACGGCGCTTGGTCGCCACAGCCATCTCACTGTTCAAGCACGCGATGCGCTGCGGCACGTCGGGCTCGAGCACATTGCCGAGCGGCCGCTGGCCGAAACGTCCTATGGCGAGCGGCGGCGCGTCGAAATTGCTATGGCGCTGGCGCAGAACCCGAAATTGGTCCTGCTGGACGAGCCGTTTGCCGGCCTTTCCATCGACGAGCGGCAGGACGTGCGCAAACTCCTGATCGCAATTCCGCGCGAGGTGACGATCGTCATGATCGAGCACGACATGGATGTCGCCCTCGACCTTGCCGACCGGATAACGCTGTTGCACTTCGGCGAAGTGATTGTCGAAGGGACGCGCGCCGAGGTCGTGGCCGATGCGCGCACGCGGGAGGTCTATCTTGGCGAATAGCGCGCTGAGACTCACCGACATCGATGCCTTCTATGGCGACAGTCATGTGCTGCAGAAGGTTTCATTTGAGCTCGGCGAAGCGCGCCTGCTCGGATTGCTTGGCCGCAACGGGGCTGGCAAGTCCACCTGCATGAATGTCACGGTCGGGCTATTGCCGCCGCGCGCCGGCAGCGTCGAGGTGTTCGGCGCGCCGGTGACGCGCATGCCGCCGGAATTGATTGCCGCGCGCGGCGTGGCCCTGGTACCGCAAGGCCGTCGCATCTTTAAGAGTCTGACCGTGCGCGAAAATCTGATGGTCGCGGCGCACAAGGGTTTTGCCGGACAGCGGCATGCGCCGTGGACGACCGACACGGTGTTTGCCATGTTCCCGCGGCTGGCTGAACGGCGCAGCCAAATGGCCGCTTATCTCTCGGGAGGTGAGCAACAGATGCTCGCCATTGGGCGCGCGCTGATGGCGAATCCGCGGGTCCTGCTGATGGACGAACCGTCCGAGGGCCTGGCGCCGCAAATTGTTGCCGAAGTGATGGCGACCATTCGCAAGCTCAAGGAAAGCGGACTTTCCATCGTTCTAGTCGAGCAAAACCCCAAGCTGGTATTCGATATCGCCGATGACGTCGTCATTCTCAACAGCGGCCGCGTCGCCGTGGTTTCTACCGCCGCCGAGCTCAAGAGCGATGGCGTCGATCTGCGCCAGCATCTCGGAATTTTTTGATTGTTGTTTCTAATTAATTTAGCAGCGGCCGCGGCCTGGATACCGGCATTTCATTTTAAGCAATGACTGCATGCAACCACGCGGAAGAGGGCACATACCGCCAGTTGCTAGGGCAAAGGGGTAGGTCTGTGGCCTAACCGCACAATCGATATTGCAAATTGTGACCCTCGCCGTCACGATGGCGGATACCGGGCGGGAGGGTTCTCCTTGATCACAGTACCGGAATTGTCGGCGGAAGCCCTAGGC
Source organism: Xanthobacteraceae bacterium (assembly GCA_051986365.1). GTDB lineage: Bacteria > Pseudomonadota > Alphaproteobacteria > Rhizobiales > Xanthobacteraceae > BOG-931. Next base: position 2,106 of record JBPYFG010000073.1, on the reverse strand, counting down.
TCGTTTCTTTCCGAGCATTTGAACCAAAATTTTGGTTCGACCCATGCGCATTTGGCTGAATTGATCCCATCGATTGCTAGAATCGCACTTGAATGCATCGGTAACAGCGATGCCCTTTATCATAACGTCGAGCACACGATGTTGGTCACGCTCGTCGGTTATGACATTATGAAAGGCCGTACCTTGCTGCGACCGACCTATGCCAGCGATGTCGCACACCTTCTCGTCGCCTGTCTGCTGCATGACATCGGCTATGTGCGCGGTATTCTCAGCGGCGACGGCGAAGATGGCTACGTGGTCGACACCAAAGGCAACAAGATCAAATTGCCTCGCGGTTCATCGGATGCCGCGCTGCAGCCGCATCATGTTGAGCGCTCCAAGCTTTTCGTGTTTGAGCGCGTCGGCAAGGGAAAGCAGCTCGACGCCGAGAGAATAGCGAACGCTATCGAATTCACGCGCTTCCCATCGCATCAGGCGGTCAACGGCGAGAGTGAAGAGGGCGAGCTGATGCGCGCCGCCGACCTTATCGGCCAGCTTGGCGATCCGCATTATTTGCGCAAGGCCAACGCCCTCTATTACGAGTTCGAGGAAGTTGGAATGAACAAGCAGCTCGGCTACAGTTCGCCGGCCGATCTCACCGACCTTTATCCGCAATTCTACTGGAACAGCGTGTCGCCGCACATTCAGAGCGCAATCCGTTATCTCAATCTGACTTCAAGCGGTCGGCAGTGGGTAGCGAATCTCTATAGCAATGTGTTTCGCGCCGAACGCGACCTCACGCTTTGCGGGCCGAAGCGCTAGAGCCAGATCCCCTATTTCATGTTCAACAAGATGCCTTCCGTGCCGAGCCCGGAGGGGGGAAAAAGGAATACGCATGCCTGAGCAATGGAACAAATATGCGCCAACCGCCGCACGCCGCGGGCGGCCGGGCCGCGAACTTCGGCCAAAGAGCTTGACGATCGATATTCATTCCCATGTCGCGGTGCCAGCCGCAGCGAAGTTCGTCGAGCCATATCTTGATTGGGCCACGATACCGCTTGCGCATTTCGCTGATGCTGAAACTCGGGCGCTCAGTCAGAAACAGGAGGCCGACATTCGTGCCAGAGCCGGGCACGACCACAGATTGGCGGACCTCGATGCGATGGGCATCGACGTTCAGATCATCGCGCCGCCGCCGCCGCAATGTTATTACACCGTCCCGCTCGAAATCGCCGTGAAGGCGACGCAAATCGTCAATGACGGCATTGCCGAGTTCTGTGCGGTGAAGCCCGAGCGCCTGAAAGGGTTTGGGGCGGTGCCGATGACCGACGGCGCGGAAGCGGCCAGCGAGCTCGAGCGCTGCATTCGCAAACTCGGCTTCACCGGCGTGGAAATTCTAACAAATGTCGCCGGCAAAGAGTTGTCAGATCCGGCATTCGCGCCATTCTGGCAAAAAACGGAAGAACTCGGGGCCTTGGTGATGATCCATCCCAATGGCTTCACTGACGCGTCCCGGCTGACACGATTTTACTTTAACAATGTCATCGGCAATCCGCTGGAGACGACGATCGCGCTGCACTATCTGATCTTCGATGGCGTACTCGAGCGTCATCCGCGGCTCAAAATCCTGGCAGTGCATGGCGGCGGATATCTTGGTGCTTATCCCGGTCGCATCGACCATGCCTGGGGAGCGCGCTCCGATAGTCACGGCGCTCTGTTACAGCCGCCGACGACTTATCTCAGAAGAATCTATGTCGATACGGTGGTGTTCACGCCGCACCAGCTCGCCGCACTGGTTGGGGTGTTCGGCCCGGACCATGTCCTGCTCGGAACCGACTACCCCTATGACATGGCGGAGTATGATCCGCTCGGCCATATTGCGGCCGTTGAGGGTTTCGATGCCGCAACTGTCGCGGCGTTGGCCGGAGGCAATGCTAAGAAGCTTCTCGGCCTGTAGCGCAGAAGTTCCAATTGCGGAAAGCGAAGCACCAGGTACCAGATATCCTAACAGGTATCTTACTTGCGCCTCGCGCGGCCGGTCCTTTTGGGCTTGAGACGATGGATCGTTGCCGATACGCCGGCGCTGCGGCGAAGCGCATCTTTCAGGTCGATCGGCCGGCCGTGCTT
>JBPYFG010000072.1:0-8397 GCA_051986365.1 Xanthobacteraceae bacterium | reverse complement strand
AAGCAGCGCATCGTCGTTCACACTGATGAAAATGAGGGCCCGTCATTCTACGGCTGGGAAGTCGCTGATGCTGCGGCGCTCGATGCGCTCGCCGCGCATCTGGAGAAATCCGGCGTCAAGGTGGCGCGGGGATCGCGGGCGCTCGCCGACGAACGCCGCGTCAAGGACCTGATGGTGTTTTCCGATCCGATCGGCAATCGGCTCGAAGCGTTTCACGGCGCTGAGGCGGCGAGCGATCCGTTCAAGCCCGGCCGCTCGATTTCCGGCTTCCGCACCGGCCCGCTCGGCATGGGTCATGCTGTGCTCACCGCCGAACGGCTCGATGACGTGCTGCCGTTCTATACCGAGATCCTCAACTTCAAGCCGACCGATTACATCCTCAAACCGTTCAAGGCCTATTTCTTCCATATCAATCCGCGCCATCACAGCCTTGCGTTCATCGATACCGGCAAGAATGGCATCCATCACCTGATGGTGGAGCTGTACTATCTCGACGATGTCGGCCAGGCCTACGACCTGGCGCTGCAAAAGCCGGAGATGATCGGCACCACGCTCGGACGCCACGTCAACGATCACGTCACCTCGTTCTATTCCAATTCGCCGTCGCAATTTTTGGTCGAATATGGCTGGGGCGGCCGCAGCATCGACACCACGAACTGGACGCCGCACGAGCGCGTCGAAGGCCCAAGCCTGTGGGGCCACGATCGCATGTGGCTTTCGGAAGAGGGCCGCGACGAGGCGCGACAGCTGCGCATCCGCACCGCCGCGGCCGGCGGCCGCGAGCCGGTCAATGTCATCGAAGGCAATTATGCGCGGGCGGCCGATGTCTGTCCGTGGTGGAACGCCAACGTCGCGACGCGAAAGACGGGCTGAGGGTCGGTGATCATTATCCGCTGGCGAGATCCGTGAAGACCTATCAAGGAACGCGAGGCATCGATGGTCTGAAAGTCACGGTCGATGGCCGCCGGTTGCCCGAGTATTATGAAATCAAGCAATTCACCAAATGGGGCTTCGAGTGGACCTATGAAGGCGCGAGCCCGCGGCAATTGGCTTTCGCTATTCTCTACGACCATCTCGGCGATAAGGATCGCGCGATCGCGCTTTCCGAGCCGTTCATGCGAAAGGTGATCGCCGACCTCGATAACGACTGGACGCTGACCGGAGAAGAGGTGGAACGCGCTATCACGGACATGCGCTTTAGTCCGCTCCCGGCGTAGCGGCGTGGCAGGTTGAGGAGAACGACATGATCACCGATCGGCAAAAAACGTTCCGTCAAGAATATCGCTCGCGCATCGTCGGCTGGTATGACGGTTACCTCCATATCTTGATCATCTATGCGATGGGCGCCGCGGCGTTTTATGTCTATGTCGCGCACATCCATAACGTCACGTGGCTGGAATGGCTGACGCTGCCGCTGACCTTCTTGTTCACAAATATCTTGGAATGGGCGGTGCATCGATTCATTATGCATCGTCCGGTCAATATCAAAGGGCTACGCGCGATCTATGAGCGACATACGCTCAATCATCATCAGTTTTTCACCGACGACGAAATGCGCTTCCGCGACCCCAAGGATTGGCGGGTCACGGTTTTCCCGCCCTATGCGCTGGTGGTTTTTATCCTGATGTCGATTCCGCTGGCCGTGCTGTTGGGCCTGGTCGCGACGCCAAATGTCGGGTGGCTGTTCATGTGCGCGACCACGGGCATGTATCTTATCTACGAGTTCATGCATTTCTGTTGTCACGTCGATGAAAACTGGTTCGTGCGGCAGTGCCCCTTCGTCAACACGTTGCGTCGGCATCACACCGCGCATCACAACGCGCGGCTGATGATGGAAGTCAACATGAACCTGACTTTCCCGATCGCCGATTGGTTGTTTGGCACCTCCGACCTCAATCGTGGCGTGATCGGGCACCTGTTCAATGGCTATGACACGCGGCACCTGAAGAAAAACCTGCGTGGCACGCCGAAGCCGCCGGATCAAGCGGCCGCGATTCCGGTTGGAAATTTTTGATTGGGCCGTGGCGCTTGTGGCGATGAAGCGGGGACCGCGATCGCATGCCCAATGATGTGAAGGCCTATGTCTCGGCCGCGGTCGCCATTGTTGCGATCGTTCTCGCTTATTGGAGCGGTTCGCCGGTGCGGCCGGATTTCGGAAATTTCATCCTCGCGATGGCAGCCTTCATGATTGTCGCGATGTGGATTTTTCCGGAGGCCGGCGGAAAAAAGAAAGCGCCGAAAGATTAATGTGATCAGCGCCTGGGCTCTCCGGCGTCATCCTGAGGTGCGAGCGAAGCGAGCCTCGAAGGACGGCGCCGGTCCTTGATCGCGGATCACCCCAGCGCCTCGGCTGTCCAGCCTTCGAGGGCCGGCGCTCAAGGCATCGTTGAGCGAAATTTATTCTCTCTCTCTGTGTTTCGTTGAAGCGGTGACTGCCGCCGCGATCAATACGCGGCGGTGCGGCGGATGGCGCTCCAAGTGCCGTAGCACACATTGCCGCCGGCGCTCCAACGTCCGGAGCCGCTCGAGCCGTGCAGACGCCCATAGCCGGTCGCGCTCTGGCCGCCGCGATACACCGTTACGCCGATGGCGCCGCTCGCCACTACCGCGCCGGAAATCTGATAGCTGAAATTATTCTCGGCTTGCATCACGCGGCCGCCGACGATCCGCGCCGGATAGCGATAGGTCGGATCGCACGGACCGTAGGCGGTGTGAATGGACACGCTCCACAGCCCGTCATAGGCGCGTGATGCGGCGTAGTGGGTGCGTTGTTTGGGCGCCGCCTCCGCCGGTGCTGCCAAGAATGCAATCAATCCCCATGCCATCAATCCCCCGATCGCGATCGTCGTCACGATGCCATGCCTGTTCATCTGTTCGCTCCCGGTTGTGGATCGTTCATGCCGTTTGCCGGCGAACCCGGAAAAGCCGGTGGTTCGGTGGCGAAGGGACTTGGGCTTTTGCCCTGATCATAGCCCACATTGAATAACGCTTTCATGTAATCCGGATCGAAGGCGCCGCGGCTGGGCGCGTTGAAGCTTGACGGAATGGTAGCGACATTAAAGCCGATGCCGCTGTTCTTTGCAGCTATATAGGCGCGGTCGAGCAGCACCCGTAAGTCGGCTTTGATGGCCATCGACACGGCTTGCGCCAAAATCCCCGGCGTACTGCGCTCGACCACCTGAAATTCGGGCTGCAGCCCGCTGTTGACGACAATGTAAAGCGCGTCGGCTGGAATCTTATAATTGCCGGTGCTTTGCATCAGCGCGGGCGGCGCCACGAAAAATTGTCCGCCGACCCCGCCATCGGCATGCATTTCGGCGAAACGCTTGCCGTTGCTTTCGACGTCGATCAGGACCGGCGGGAAGGCGCCGGGAACGCTGCCGGATGCGAGCAAGATGTTGCGGAACAGCTTGATGGCGGCATCGCTGCCAAGGCTGCCGGGATGCGCGCTGGCATGGACCGCGATCGCGCCCATGTTCCACACCACCGACCGTTCGGCGTCGAGATCGGTGGTCACGATGAACAGCCGCCGGCCGGCCTGGTGCGCCGCGGCGATGTCGGCAAGGAGCGCCGGCGTGATCTGCTTTGCGATCAGATCCTTCAGCGGCCAGGTGTCGAGGAAACTCTCGCCGGTGCCGCCGACTTCGAAAATATCGGCCGCCGAGGTGTGGGTGTAGACTGCCGCCAGCGCAGCGTCGTAGCGGGGACCTGCGAAAACGAACGGCGCCATCAGCGCGCCCGTGCTCACGCCGGTGACGACGGCATAATCCGGGCGCTTGCCCGCGGCGCTCAAACCGTTGAGCAGTCCGGCGCCGAACGCGCCGTCGGCGCCGCCGGTCGACAGAATGAGCCACGGTCCGCGCTGGGACGGCAGCGCCTTTTCGAAGTCGGTTTCGGAATCCGCCCAAAACCGCGCATCGGGCATGCCGGGCACGACGGCGGCTGCGTCATCGGCGGTGGTGAATGGCGCGCGCGCCGGCAATTTCTGCGGCTGCGCGGCCGCCGCGGGCGGGGGCGCTGGCGGCTTCCCATTGGCGCGCCCCTGATGCGGCTTGCCGGCATCCTGCGCGACGCCAATCCCGGGCGCGCCGGCGGCCAATAAAATCAGCGCCGCGGCGCCGGCACCGATCGTTCGGCGAAGAGAATGCTTCATTGTGCACCACGCTTTGTCAGCGTCATATCATTTCTTCCCACGCGGCCCGCTTGCCTTGGTGTCGCGACCATGCGGGCGCGCCACTCACGCCCGCCGCTCGGCGACAAAATGCGCGCCCTCAACCAACATTGCCGCCGCAGTCCCGAACGGCGCGAGCGCAGTCTCGGCTTCACCAACCAGCTCTGCCAGCCGTTTTTTGGCGCCGGCAAGGCCGAGCACGCTGGCGAAGGTAGCTTTCCCGGCGGCGCTGTCCTTGCCGGTCGATTTGCCGACCAAGGCCGGATCGCCTTCGATATCGAGTAGATCGTCGGCGATCTGAAACGCTTCGCCGACCGCCGCGCCATAGCGCGCGAGCGCCTCGCGCTCCGCCACGCTGGCGCGTCCAAGAATGCCGCCGGCCTGGCAGGCGAAACGAAGAAGCGCGCCGGTCTTCATCGCCTGAAGGAGCCGCACCTCGTTGGCGCCGTGACCGACCGAACCGAAGCGGCCCTCGGCGGCGAGATCGAGCATCTGGCCGCCGGCCATGCCGCCGACGCCGGCGGCGCGCGACAATGCGCTGACGAGTTCGACCCGCACCGCGGCATCCGCATGAGTGTCCTGGCGCGAGAGCACATCGAAGGCAAAGGTCAAAAGTCCGTCTCCGGCGAGGATCGCCGTCGCCTCGTCAAATTTGCGGTGCGCGGTCGGTTGTCCGCGCCGCAATTCGTCATTGTCCATCGCCGGCAGATCGTCGTGGACCAGCGAATAGCAATGGATGCATTCGAGCGCGGCGCCGGCCATTAAGGCATTGTGTCGCGGCACGCCAAACAGGCTCGCGGATTCGACCACGAGAAAGGGCCGGAACCTCTTGCCGCCGCCGAGGCTCGCATAGCGCATGGCCTCGATGAGGCGCGCCGGGCGCGCCTGTTCGCCGGGCGCCGGCGCAGCGGCCAGGAGCCGGTCGAGCAGCGCCTCGGTTTCCGCCGCTACCGCGTCGAGCCGCACCAGAAAAGGGTGAGGGTCAAAGCTCATTTTTTCCGTGAGCCGCCTTGCAGCCAAAATCGCTCGCCGGGCAGGAGAAGGGGGAAGAGCGTATCCGGCCATACGGTCGAGCCCTTCGACGAAACCGGCGGCAACCCGAAGGGACACGGGCCTTTCGGCCGCTGGCGTTGCTCGTCGCTCATGATCGGATAGATCACATCGCTCCTCCCGCCCAGCCAGCGGCCGAAATGCCCAGCGTCGCGGCCGCCAAATAGTGAGTTTTGACCCCAGTTTTACCGCTCATTTTAGGGACGCCCGCTCAGCCTGGGAGCATGATCCGGAAAAGTGGAAACCGGTTTTCCGAAAAGATCATGCTCAAACAACAAGCTAAAGCGAAATGGCGATTCAGCCTAATCTCATTTCGCTTTAGCCGAAGCCTTAATAATTCCCAGCGTCTTACCCTGGTTCCTATCTGAGTTCCTATATCAGGTCCTAAGCTCAAAAGCCCGGCGGGCGAAAAGAGGCCATGGTGGCGCAGCTCATTATAGCGGCAATCGTGCTCGCGACCTGGCTCTATCTCATCGCGGCGCGCGGGGGATTTTGGCGTGCGGCCGAGCGCGACGACGCTGGCGCGCTCCCGGCCGCAACGCCCCCGATGCGGCAATGGCCGCCAGTCACCGCCGTGGTGCCGGCGCGGGATGAAGCGGAGACCGTCGGCGATACCGTCGCCTCGTTGTTGCGCCAGGATTATGGCGGGCCATTCAACGTGATCCTGGTCGACGATCAAAGCCGCGACGCCACCGCGCGCGTCGCGCGCGATGCTGCGGCGACGCTTGGCGCCGGCGATCGGCTGACTGTTATCACGGGCCGGCCGCTGCCGGCCGGCTGGACCGGCAAATTGTGGGCACAGAACCAGGGTGTCGAATCCGCCGCTCAGGCGCCGAACCCGTCGGATTATTTGCTCCTGACCGACGCCGACATCCTGTTCGCGCCGGGGGTGCTGTCGTCTTTGATCGCGCGCGCCGAAAAACACCGGCTCGTTCTCAATTCGCTGATGGTGAAATTGCGCTGCAAGAGTTTTGCCGAGCGCATGTTCGTGCCGGCCTTCGTGTTTTTCTTCCAGATGCTTTATCCGTTCGCCTGGGTCAACGATCCGCGCCGCGCCACCGCCGCAGCGGCTGGCGGCTGCATGCTGGTCAAGCGCGAAGCGCTACACGCCGCAGGCGGGCTTGCCGCGATCGGCGGTGCGCTGATCGACGATTGCGCACTGGCGAAACTTCTTAAGGCGCGCGGCCCGATCGCGCTCGCACTCACCGATGACGCCCACAGCCTGCGCGCTTATTCGTCGATCGGCGACATTCGCCATATGGTCGCGCGCACCGCTTATGCGCAGCTTGGCTATTCGCCGCTCCTCCTCGCCGGCACGGTTCTCGGTCTGGCGCTTACTTACCTGGCGCCGGTCGCGCTGGCGCTGTTTGCCGGGGACTTTGCGCAATTCGCCGGACTTTTCGCCTGGGCGCTGATGGCTATCGCCTTCCGCCCGATCTTGCGTTTTTACGGCCTGTCCGGATTGCGCTCCTGGCTGTGGGCGGCGGCGTTGCCGGCCATTGCCGCGACCTATATGGCGTTCACCCTGGATTCCGCCTATCAGCATGCCCGCGGCCGTGGCGGCATGTGGAAAGGCCGCGCCCAAGCTAATATTTAAAGCGATAATTTCTCGAAGATCACGCGATGGACGCCAGCGCCTTACGTTCGGGCAAGGGGCACCGGGATGAAAATTTCCCGGTGGCGTCCTTTCTCATTCACCCGCGCCATCGCGAGCCGATCCTGGCATTCTACAATTTCGTCCGCACCGCCGATGATATCGCTGACCATGCGGCGCTGGCGGCGCCGGAGAAGCTCGCGCTGCTCGATCGGCTCGACGGTGGCCTGACCGGCGCCAATGACGAAGACGCAGTCGCGGTGCGGCTGCGCCAGGTTTTGAACGCGCGCGGGCTCTCACCCAAACACGCGCAGGATCTGCTCACCGCATTTCGGCTCGACGTCACCAAGCTGCGTTACCGCGATTGGGACGACCTGATGGCCTATTGCGCCGTTTCGGCGATGCCGGTCGGCCGGTTCGTCTGCGACGTTCACGGCGAGAGCCGCGCGGTGTGGCCGGCGAACGATGCGCTCTGCGCGGCCTTGCAGGTCATCAATCATCTGCAGGACTGCGGGGAGGACTACCGCAATCTCAATCGCGTCTATATCCCGCAGGACGCGCTTTCCGCGAGCGGCGCCGATGTCGAGGCGCTGGGGCGACCGCGCGCGTCGCCGGCGCTGCGCGATTGCCTGCATCAGCTCGCGGTCCGCACCGAGGCGCTGCTCACCGAGAGCGACGGATTCGCTGCCGCGATCGCCGACGTGCGGCTCTCGCTCGAAGTCTCGGTCATCAATACGCTCGCGCATCGGCTCACGCGGATTCTGCGCCACCGCGATCCGCTCGGCGGGAAAGTGCATCTCGGCATTGCCGGCGTTGCCGGCGGAACCGCATTTGGAATTTTGCGCGGCGCCTCGAATCGTCTCGGCCGGCGGCTCGCCGCCGGTGCGCACAAGCCGCGAGGTGCGTGAGTGCAAGAACCGACACAGGCGGCCGAGCGCGCCGCTGAACGCGCCTCTCGCAGCTCGTTTTATACCGGCATGCGCATTCTGCCGCGCGAGCAACGCGAGGCGATGTTCGAAATCTACGCGTTCTGCCGCGCCGTCGACGACATCGCCGACGATCCAGGACCGCGCGAGGGGCGCCTTGCGGCGTTGGAGACTTGGCGCAGCGACATCGACGCAGTTTACGCCGGCGCCGCCCCGGCGCCGCTTGCCGGGCTCGCCCGCGCGGTACGCGATTTCGATCTGGGGCGGGAGGATTTTCTCGCCGTCATCGATGGCATGGAAATGGACGTGCGCGCCGATATCCGCGCTCCCGATCACGCCACGCTCGACATGTATTGCGATCGCGTCGCCTGCGCCGTGGGCCGCTTATCGGTGCGCGTCTTCGGCATGCCGCGCGAGGCCGGACTGGCGCTGGCGCATCATCTCGGCCGCGCTTTGCAGCTGACCAATATCCTGCGCGATCTCGACGAGGACGCAGCCTTGGGCCGGCTCTATTTGCCGCGCGAGGCTTTGCGCGATGCCGGCATCACCACCACCGAGCCGCTCTCCGCCGTCGCCGACCCGCGCATCGAATGGGCTTGTCATTCGCTGGTTGCGCGCGCCCGCGCGCATTTCGGCAAGGCCGAGCAGATCATGGC
>JBPYFG010000071.1:0-2206 GCA_051986365.1 Xanthobacteraceae bacterium | reverse complement strand
AGCCGCATGTCTTCGAGATTGACGCCCGCGCCGTGGATAAGAACGATTGGCGGCGCATCGGCCGGTGCCGTTCCGAGCTCGACCACGTGTTGGCGTAAACGTCGCACTTTGACGAAGCGCCCGCGCGGCGGATGCGCGCGCGCGATCAGCCACGAACCGATCGCAGTGACGAGCGCACCAAGCGCGAGAATGACAATAACGACCGCAAGCGCGCGCATCGCTCGAAAACTCCTCCGCCGCCCCGCTACGCTACGCAGGGGAGGAGAACAAGCCCTCGATCACAACGCCTCGCCCTTGAGCCAGCGCGCGCCTTGCCCATAGAGCGCGTCGAGGTCCGGCCCTTCGAGGCCGGCCATGTCCGTCTTCACCTTGTAGCCGATCTTGGTCTGCAAATAAGCCAGATGCCGATAGCCTTCCGGAAACCGCTTGAGCAGATCCTGATCGAGCGCCAACTTGGCCGAGGGGTCGACCGGATCGAGACGATCCTTTTCATAAACCAGCCGGCGCAGCACCAGCCCCCACCGGGCGCCGCGATTCTCGAAGAAATCGTAGAATCGCCCGGTGCAGACCACGTCGCAGGCGACGCCGTCGACCGGCGCGCGCTGCGAAATCGTCATCTTCGTTTGTGCGATCGCGCGGCTGCCTGAGACATCGATGGCACTGCCGCCGAGAAAATGCAGGATGCGCACGCCGCGCGCCCAGCCCTGCTCATTGGCGCTGATGAATTCCTCGAAGCTGCCCTGGAACCATGTTGCCATCATGCGGCCGTCGGCGTGCCAGACCGTGCGAAAGTGATCCCAAAGCCGTGCGTCGCGCCATACTGCCCAATTTTCCACGAGCTCACGGATGATGCGTTTGTCGTCGTCGATACTCATTGGGTCGGGACCGGCTGTTGTGAAGAAGGAACGGTGGGAGTGAGGTGAGGCACGGCATGCAGGATCACGCCGTCAGAAAGCCGGAGCTTGATCAGATATCCCGCCCCTCGACTTTCTCGCGCAACGTTTTGACCGTGTCGGGCAGATCGCGCAGGTGCGGATCGATTGCCAAGGCCGCCTGGTAGGCTTCCAGCGCGTGCTTGTCGTCGCCAATGTCTTGCAGGATCAGTCCAAGCCCGGCGAGCGCGCCGAAATGGCGCGGCTCGCGCGCCAGCACTTCGCGAATATCGGCAAGGGCGCGGCCGTATTCGTGTTTGATGTAATGGAGGGTCGCGCGCCGATTCCAAGCCTCGACGTAATCGGGCTTGATGGTGACGATCGCGTCCAGAAGCTTGATCGCGAGATCGTAATCCTTGTCGTCGGTCGCGACCTTCACCCGGCTCATCAGGAGATTGCAGGTGTCGCTGTCGGACGACATCCAGATCGCCCAGATGCGATCCTCGATAGCCTTGGCGCTCGCGTCATCAGGCGCAATCTTGAGCGCTCCGAACAGCGTATCGAGGCTGTATGTCGAGCCGCCCGGTCCGTTCTGCGGCGCGGTGGAGGGTGACGGCCAGGGGCGCGGGGTCTGCGCGGATGCCGATGAAACTGCGGCTATCGCCAGGGCGGCGGCGAGAACAAGGACAGGGACCGGGAATCGTGGGCTCATACCGTTAAATCTATTCTCCCGCAGCCGTGCGGCAAGCGGGAAAACAGAGAAAGAGAGAGTAAGCCCGCTCGGTCGGAATCAGCGGATGAAAGATAGAGGATCTATCAGCGGGAGTTCGGCCCGATCTTTCAAGCCTTGTCCGTTAGCCTTGGCGGGCTTTGAAGCGGCGCTGCGTCTTATTAATGACATAGACGCGGCCCTTGCGCCGCACGATGCGATTGTCGCGATGTCGGCCGCGCAGCGATTTCAATGAATTGCGGACTTTCATGGCACGGTTTCCTAAGCTGCGCGGTTGATTAGGGGGGCTAGGCAGGCTTGTCAATCTTGGCAGAGGCAAGCGGCCAAACGAGCTGAAACGATTCATGGACCGGTCAGTGCTACGGCTTATTTCGGGGGTCGGCAAAAAGGGCCCGGCCTGCTTTGTCATTGAGGCGCAGGGCAAACGCTTGGTGCTCGATCTCGGCGAAGGTCCGCCGCCAGGCTTGTTGCCCGACATCGCTGTGGCAGCGCCGGCGGACGCGCTGATCCTCAGCCATGGCCATAAGGATCACATCGGCGGCCTTTCGCTTCTTGCGAGGCTCGGCAATCCCCCGGTCTATGCCACCGAGATCGTGGCGCAAAG
>JBPYFG010000070.1:0-2969 GCA_051986365.1 Xanthobacteraceae bacterium | reverse complement strand
GGCATCACGCCGAACGCATCGGCGGTTAAAAAGATGATGTTCTTCGGTTGTCCGGCGCAGCCGCTGCGTGAAGCGAGCGGCATGAATTCGATCGGATAGGCGGAACGGGTGTTTTCTGTTCGCTTATCGCTTTCGAAATCGCAAACGCGGGTATCCGGGTCGAAAATGACATTTTCCAGCACCGCGCCAAAGCGGTTGGTCGCCGCGTAAATCTCCGGCTCGGCTTCTTCGGACAGATTGATGCATTTGGCGTAGCAGCCGCCCTCGAAATTGAACACGCCCTCCTCACTCCAGCCATGCTCATCATCGCCGATCAGCGTGCGGTTTGGATCGGCCGACAATGTCGTCTTGCCGGTGCCGGAGAGCCCGAAGAACAGGGCCACATCGCCGGCTCTGCCGACATTGGCCGAGCAATGCATCGGCATCACGCCTTGCGCCGGCAGATAGAAGTTGAGCGTGGTGAACACCGATTTTTTCATCTCGCCGGCATAGGACGAGTTGCCGATCAAGACGATCTTCTTGGTGAAGTCGATGGCGATCACCGTCTCACTGCGCACGCCGTGGCGCGTGGGGTCGGCCTTGAAGCTCGGCAGATCGACGATCGTGAGGTCCGGAACGAAGTCGGCGAGTTCGAAAATATTGGGCCGGATCAGCAATTGGCGAATGAAAAGAGAATGCCAGGCGAGCTCGGTGAAGACGCGCGTTTTTATCCGGTATTTCGCATTGGCGCCGCCGTAGAGGTCCTGCGCGTATAAGGTCTTGCCGCGCGCATGCGCGATCATGTCGTCATAAAGCAGCTGGAAATTGGCCTGGCTGAGCTTGCGATTGCGATCCCACCACACCGTATGTTCGGTGAGCGCATCGACGACGACGTGTTTGTCCTTGGGGCTGCGGCCGGTATGGGCGCCGGTCTCGGCGCACAAGGCGCCGCCCTGTACCAGGGAGCCTTCACCGTTTCTGATCGCGTGCTCGACCAAAACGGTGTCAGGCAGATTCCAATGAGCGCCGGCGAGACTCTTGAACCCGAACTTATCGGCACCGTGGGCGCCGTTCCTCACACCCGTTTCCACCTTAAGCCTCCGCTTTGGCCGCCTGCCGCGGCTGCCTCCCGGCCGTTGGTTTGTCGGCTTGATTGCCGTTTCTTTTGGCGTTTCTTGGCTCCCCGCGGAGCTGCCTGAGCGGCTGCTCCTTGCGCATCCACCTACCTCGCCGGCAGGCGTTGCGACCCCCTATATCCAGCCGCTCCGCGTCTGCCAAGCTGTGAGTTCCCAAAGCCCTAACCGGTTTACGGCCGGCGCGTTCCAACGCTGCACTGCAGCGCGAAGAAGCGCTAGAAAATTTCAGCGAATTGTCAGCTTTCGCGGGCCTGTTTCGCCAAACCCGCCAAAACTTCGCGCAATTGCCCAGCTGCGGTGACGCGCTGCGGGAATTCCAGGCGCAGCACAGTATCGCCACTGGCAAGGTCGAGCCCGTCGGGATCGATTCCGGTCACGCGCCAGGCACCGGTTTCGGCGCCCAGAAGTTTGGTCGCGTAAAGTGCAACGGCATCGGCGTGATCGTCATTCATGTGAGCAACCGCGCTTGCTTCGATTTCGAGCAGATCGCGGCCGCCGGAAATATCGGTCATGACATCCGCGGCGGCGAGATTGGCAGCGCGTCCAAAGCCGCCGACAAGGTGCGCCGATTCCACGCTCATGCGCCACAACGCAAAATCGGCAAAGCCGGCATAGAGCTCGGCCTTGGGATGGCGCGCCAGAAACCGTCGGCGCAAGCGCGTTTCGTCGGGACCGTCATCGGCAATTTTTGTAAACCTGCCGAGCACCGTCAGCCGCGGATGCGCGAGCGGATCACCCTTGCCGGCAGTGCATAGCAGCACCGATGCGCGGCTGTCCGTTTCAAGGTTGGCGGTATGGCTGGAAAGCCGGGATATCAGGATCAGCGGCGAGCCATCGCTGTCGGTTGCAACATTGACGAGCGAGCCGAACGGATGTCCGGTGTTGCGGTCGATCGTCGCGAGCGCACCGGCGCGGATCGAGCGCAGTAATTTTTTCGCGATCGATTTGGCGTCAAAATCCGGCGTCGGCGCGGTTTCCGGCAGCCGGTCCGCCATGGCGCCCGGCAGCGGCCGATCGGGATTTGCGCGGTTTGCTCCTGCGGGGCGGCTGGATTCGGCCATGGGCGGCTACTGGACGCGATTAGGGGCTTTATCAACGGGCGTCATCGCCCGGTTCCCCAGGTTCCATTTAGGGGCTCTTAAAACCTGCCGGGTAGTGTGAGCCACCGGAATTGCCCCGATTTTGCCTTGTCTGGTCACACTTCCGCCCCCACATGGGGATTCAAAGGCTTATGGGGCCGGGCTAATGATGCTGCGGCCGAGTCATGTCAGATCATGTTAGAAGGCCGCCATGCCGACAATCGCTCTCGTCGACGACGACCGCAATATCCTCACCTCGGTTTCGATCACGCTCGAAGCCGAAGGCTATCGGATCACCACTTACACCGACGGCGCTTCGGCGCTCGACGGGTTTAAGACCGCGCCGCCCGATCTTGCTATTCTCGATATCAAGATGCCGCGTATGGACGGCATGGAGACGTTGCGCCGGCTGCGCCAGAAGTCCGATCTGCCCGTGATCTTTCTCACGTCGAAGGACGAGGAGATCGACGAACTGTTCGGGTTGAAAATGGGCGCGGACGATTTCATCCGCAAACCATTTTCGCAGCGCCTTTTGGTCGAGCGCGTCAAAGCGGTGCTGCGCCGCTCCTCGCCCAAAGACGGCAGCATACCGAAGGAGGCGGACAGCAAGGTGCTCGAGCGCGGGCAGCTGCGCATGGATCCGGAACGCCACACCTGCACCTGGAAAAACGAGCCGGTGACGCTCACCGTAACCGAGTTTCTGATCCTCCAAGCTCTAGCGAGCCGCCCCGGCGTGGTGAAAAGCCGCAACGCCTTGATGGATGCGGCCTATGAC
>JBPYFG010000069.1:0-2871 GCA_051986365.1 Xanthobacteraceae bacterium | reverse complement strand
TAGACTGCTGGCACCGCAACGCCCGTGCGCGTCAGCAGCGCGGCGATAGGAAATCCGTAATTGGTCACAGTGAGCCCGATCATCAGGGCGAGCCACAGCGCAAAGCCGTTCAGCGCTGCCGGCAGCGCAACCGGCGGGTGGAGCGCCGTGCTGAACCGGTACTCGCCGACCGCAGTAACGCGACCCCTATGCCCGCGGAAGAGGATGAACACGAAAAGCCAGCCTGCCGCCAGCAGGATCAGACCACCAAATGCCGATAGGATGACCGAGAGGGCCTCCGGCGCCAGCGCCGGATTGCTGTAATCGTAATAGGCCATGCGCCGCGGCATGCCGAGAATGCCAACGTAGTGCCATGGAAACGTGGTCACGATCATGCCGATGAACCACAGCCACAATTGCAGCCGCATCAGTCTCTCGCTCGCTAACGCGCGACCGGTGAGATGCGGCCAAAGATCATAGGCAATGGCGAAATACATGATCACGATGGCGCCGGCGAAAATCAGATGAAAGTGGCCGGTGACCCACTGCGTGTTGTGGATCGATGAGTTGAGCTGATAGCTCATATTGATGATGCCGCCCGCGCCGCCGAATCCGAGCATCACAAAAGACAACGCTACCGCAAGCATGATGGGATTGCGCCAAGGCAGGGCCGAAATCCATCCGAGCGGTCCACGGCCGCCGCGCAAACGGCCGGCTATTTCGGCGGAAGCGCAGATCGTGAAGATCGTCAGCAAGGTTGGGAGAGTGACCAAGGCTGTGAACATAGAATGGATGAATTTGAATCCGGCGCCGACCTGGGGATCTTGAAAGACATGATGGATGCCGATCGGCATCGCGACGATGAGAAACAGAATGAAAGCAATTCGTCCCATCGTGTCGCTGTAGAGCCTGCCGCCGATCGCGCGCGGAAAAATCGTGTAGTACGCGATATAAGTCGGTATCAGCCAGAAATAGACGATGGCGTGCAAAGTCCAAGAGAAGAATACGCGCGATAAGGCTGCATCAATAGTTGAAGTGAGCCCGATCGCTGCCGGAATAATTTGAAAGAGAAGCTCCAGCGCTGCGCCAACGGAGGTCCATGCCCAGAGATAAGCTCCGGCGACATTCGCAAACATCGCGAACGGTACGGGCTCGTCGGGATGTCGGCGCTTCCAGATACCGAGGTTCACTGACAGCAGCGCGACCCAGAACCATGAGCCCACCACCACAAGGACCACGCCGATGTAATAGAACGCATCGCCGATCAGCGGCGGGTAGAAGGTGTACAGAACAGAGGCGCGCCCGAGCGCTACGGGGATGGTGGCCGTGACAGCTCCAATAGCGACAAGAGCGAGGCCGAGCCACGCCCAGCGCACGCCGATCAGCGCCTGGTTCAATGCCGCTTGGCTGATCGCATAGCCAAAGCCCATGGCGACCAATGTCGGGAATACGTATGCCATGACGGTCCCGTGGGCCGTCACCGAGCGAAAGTACCATTCGGGGTCGGGTATCCATGGAAGCAGCGGGCTACGTATCAACATCTGCCAGGCGCCCAGCACCAAGGCCACGGCAAACAAACCGAAGGCGAGCCAGAAATGGGCGAGGATCAGCTGTCTATTGTTCAACACAGCTCACCCGTTTCGTTTTAGTCGCTAAAGCCATGAACGACGGCTTGTCGATGACCTTGACCTTTCCCCACATGCCTTCATGGCCAATGCTGCAGAACTCTTGACAGGGCATCAGATGCTCGCCGGGAGTGGCGAACTGCGCCGTGATCACCGAGATATAGCCCGGGACGAGCATCGTATTCACGTTGGTGCCTTCGATCAGTATGCCGTGGATGACATCCGCGCTGGTCGCCCTAATGGTCAGGGGCGTGTTGGTAGGCACCACGATGCACGACGGCGTGAAGGAATAGCGCTGCCCAAGAGCACGTACAGTGACAGAGCCGTCGGGCTCGACTACGCTTCCTAGATTACTTTCGACAAACTCGCCTGCAATCGGCGCAGTGGCCGGATCGACGGTCTCCACGCGCGCTTGCGGCATGACCGCGTAGTGGATACCGGCTCCCGCTGCCAAGCCGATAAACAGAACCACAATGAGAATCATGAGCGAGGCCCACCGCTGCTCGGCGTGTTCGGCGACGTGACGGTCAGAACGCTCGTCTTGAGTGGTCATTGGCGCACTTCATCAAGGGACGCTGCGCGGAACGAAGACAAGGAAATAGAAACCGAGCCAGATCGCGACCATGATGGCGGTCGCCAGGCCGGCCAAGGCAGCGGCGCCGATCGGGCCGGAGGTAACGACGCGCGCCACCGCGTCGTCCTGAGTCTCATGGGTTGGCGGTTCCGAATTGAGCATGTCCGACCTCAGTCCAGTGGTGCCTTGCGCAGGCTGTTCGCTTCGGCTGCGGTCACGGCCGCGCCGCGATTGCCCCAGGCGGTTCGGATGTAGCTGACCACTGCGGCGACTTCGTCATCGGAGAGAGTTTGCGCGAAAGGCGGCATGCCATAGGGGCGCGGATTGCCCGCAGTGCCGGGCGGATAGCCGCCGTTGAGCACCATGCGAATTGCATTCACGGCCGACGGCATTTCGATCGATTGGTTCTGCGCAAGCGGGGGATAGTCGGGGGGCTCGCCGCGTCCATTGGCGCTGTGGCAGGTTGCGCAATGCGTCTCGTAGATACTTTTCCCGAGCGTGAGCAGAAGGCTGTTTTCACCCCGCTGCGCGGTCGTGGTTGCCGCCGGGGGTGGGCTGCCTTGACCGAGGCTCTTCAAATAGACGGCCATGGCGCGCGTATCGGCGTCGGTGAGATATTGCAGGCTGTCGTAGACCACTTCCGCCATCGGGCCGTAAACGATGCCGCGTTTCGACCGGCCGGTCTTGAGCAAA
>JBPYFG010000068.1:0-9506 GCA_051986365.1 Xanthobacteraceae bacterium | reverse complement strand
GCGACGTCTATCTGTGGCAGACGCGTGCCGCCGCCGAAGCCCTCTACAACGGTGAATGGAGGGCGCGAGTGAAACAGCTCTACGGCTCGGAGCCAGAGATCAGCTGGTTCGACACGCCGGTGATCGTCGACAACCAGGCCGGCGGCGCCATCACCCAAGCAGCGTAGCGTAACTTACCCGTTTTCTGTGTTCCAATATGTCTCATCTCGCAGGCGGCGGGAACGAGGTCTTTGCCGGCACTGCGGCGTGATTGATGAGTGGACGTGACTTCCGCATCGGGCACAAGGCGGACATCGCTCAATGTCCGACATGAGTCCGTAATGCGCGCGCCCTACAACAAACTTGGTATAGCCCTCGCAATTCTTGGTGTGTTCCTGTTCGGCGGGACGCTTCCAGCGACGCGCCTCACCATCGTCGCAATTGATCCTCTGTTTTTGACTGCGGCGCGCGCAGCCATCGCCGGCATTGCGGGCATCACGGTTCTGCTCGTCCTGCGCCGGCCGATACCGCCAGTTGCGATCTGGCGAGAAATCTTGCTCGCTGGACTGTGCACCATTGTCGGGTTTCCGTTGTTCACGGCCTTGGCGATGGTGAGTGTACCAGCGGCGCACGGCGGCATCGTGCTCGGAATCCTCCCACTCGCGACTACCGCCGCGGCAATGCTTGTGGCGCGTGAACGGCCGGCCGCTGGGTTCTGGCTCGTGAGCCTGCTGGGCTCAGCAATCGTCGTTGCCTTCGTCTTGAGCGAAAGCCGCGCGCGAACATTTGCAGTTGGCGACCTTTTTCTCCTCGGCACGGTAACGGCCGGCGCTTTCGGTTATGCGCTATCCGGGCGCTTGAGCCTGATTATGTCAGGCTGGGAGGTCATTTCCTGGCAAGTCGTAGCGTTTCTGCCGATATCAGTCTTGCTCTCGTTCGTGCTTTGGCCGCGGGATCTCACCGCGATACCGCCGGGAGCTTGGGCTGGTCTTGCTTATGTCGGGCTCGTTAGTCAGTACTTCGCCTTCTTCGTCTTTAACGCGGCCATGGCCATGAGCGGGGTCGCCCGCGTTGGCCAATTCATGTTATTGCAGCCGTTCGTAATCATCATGCTCGCGTCTCTCGTCAACGGCGAACCGATCCGGATCGCTACGTTGGCTTATGCCGCCGCAGTGGTAGCGACTGTACTGATCGGCCAACACATGCCAGTGCGCCGCAAGTAAGTACGTGGCAGCAAGAGAGGCGTAAGGATTTCCCATGATCAAGCCCTGGCTGTTTGAGTTTTTGCCTGAACTGGGCAGTCCAAGCACCGAGCCAAATGCTGTGGACGTGACGGCACTGTTCGGGCGCTATCTCAATCTGTGGGTCCGTGACGAGGCGCTTGGCTTCGAAGGCATTTTTTTTAGCGAGCACCACTTCGGCCGCTCATATTCCCCCTCGCCCAACCTCCTGATTGCCGCGCTCGGCCCGCGAACAAAAACACTGCGGCTCGGCGTCATGGGCGTGGTGCTGCCCTATTACCATCCGGCGCGAGTGGTGGAGGAGATCGGCATGCTGGACCATTTGACCGGCGGCCGGCTTGAAATCGGCACCGCGATAGGGGTGCCGCAGGAACTCAGCCGTTTGAACTTGACCATGGCTGAGGCTCGCGAACGCAATGACGAGATCGTTGCGTTTCTCGATGCTGCTTTGACTAACCGGATTGTTTCCCACCGCGGCAAGTATTTCTCATTTTCCAATCTGCGCCTTTTACCGCGCCCGCTGCAGCAACGGTTTCCGCCGCGCTGGACGACCGTCATTAGCGCAGAGTCGGCACGGCGCGCCGCTCGGCGCCGGGTCAAGATCAGCACGGGCTTTAATGCGACGCAATTGATCAAGCGGATCTTTGATGCTTATCGCGAGGAAGCAAACACACTCGGTTTTGAGGCCGGGCCTGAGTACTTCGCGCTGCGGCGGCGCGTTACCGTGGCGCCCACAACGAACCAAGCGCGTGTATATGCGCACGCGGTCACCGAACGCTTAAGGAGCTTTGTGGCCGAGGACGAGCGCCTGAGTACGCAGGCCCCCGATGCGCCAGCTCCTTCTAGCGGGTTCATACTCAGCGACGATGAGTTCATTACCGGCACGCCCAAGGAGGCTGCACAAACCATCATCGAGCAGTGCCGAGCCGTCGGCGCTGGACATTTCCTCACTGTGCTCAATTGGAGTGCGCCGGTAGACGAAGTGGCCCAAGCTCACGAGCTGTTTGGTCGCGAGGCCATACCCTTACTGCGGAAAGCGTGAATACTCGCCATGGCAGACGTTTCCATCGCGTTCGATCAAGACAAATCAGTCGATGCGAGAAGCTCATTCGACCTTACGTGCGATGCACGCCGATCATAGAGATCGACGGCGCTGATGTCGGCGTTTATTCGCGCGGGCTTTCTCTCAAGCTGGAATCGTTTCAACACTCCGGCTCCTTTAAGGCGCGCGGCGCATTCGCAAATCTTCTCCTTCGTAAGGTCCCGCCGGCAGGCGTTGTCGCTGCCTCGGGCGGCAACCACGGAGCAGCGGTCGCGTATGCGGCAATGACCCTGAAGGTTCCAGCTAAGATCTTCGTTCCCTCTGTTTCCTCCCCGGCCAAGGTCGCGCGCATCCACGAATACGGTGCCGATCTTGTTGTCGAAGGGGATCGTTACGCGGATGCGCTTGCTGCGAGTGAGGCATGGGTGGAAAGATCAGGTGCGATGTCCGTGCATGCTTTCGATCAGTACGAGACCATGCTCGGGCAAGCCACGATCGCACGGGAGCTTAGCGACCAAGCCCCGGATATCGACACGCTCCTCGTGTCCGTCGGAGGCGGCGGCCTTATCGCTGGAATTGCTGCCTGGTATGGGGGTGCTATCAAGGTCATCGGCGTCGAGCCATTCGCCGCGCCGACGCTTACGAAGGCGTTGCAGGCTGGACGACCGGTAGACGCAGAAGCAGGCGGTCTCGCCGCGGATTCGCTAGCGCCGCAACGTGTAGGAGAGAAGGTATTTCCGATCGTCAAATCCTATGTACACAGCACGGTGCTTGTGACGGATGAGGCAATTGGGCAGGCGCAGAAAATGCTTTGGCGCACCCTGCGTGTTGTCGCGGAGCCCGGCGGAGCGGCAGCATTCGCCGCACTCACATCCGGGGCATACAAACCGCGGACCGCAGAGCGCGTGGCCGTCATCATCAGCGGCGGCAACACGACCGCAGTCAATTTCGGTCAATGACAATGCCAATTTGGCGCGCGACAAACAAAAAGAGCGCGCCGATCGATTTCCGATAGTGCCGAAGAACGGCATGTTGCTTAAAAAGTTCAACGCACCTGAAAAACGAGTTTGCCTCTGAAATGACGTGACTCGCTTAACCGATGCGCCTCGACGGCCTGCGATAAAGAATAAAGCTTGATCGCAGGCGGCCGTACCGCGTCTGTTTCGATGAGCCCGGCGATGCGATCCATGGCTTGACGCGACCGTTCCACCGGCGGGCGCAATGACACGACATCGCCGCGCGTCGGTTTCGGCGCCTCTATGCCCGACGCAATGAAGGCAGCGCGGCCGCCGGGTTTCAAGACGGCAAAGGACTTTTGCGCAACGTCTCCGCCGACCGTATCGAACACCGCATCGCAGGCGCTCACGACTGCGGTAAAATCCTGAGCGTTGTAGTCGATCACCTGATCGGCACCAAGACCGAGAACATAATCGCGGTTCGCCGCGCTCGTCGTCGCGATCACCCGCGCGCCCAAATGTTTGGCGAATTGAATTGCGAAACCGGCGACACCGCCGGCACCGCCCTGGATCAAAATGGTTTCGCCGCGTTGCAGCCGCAGCGTGTCAGCGATCGCATTCACCGCCGTGAGCCCGGTCAGCGCGACGGCCGCGGCTTCGACGTGCGAGATCGCTGCCGGCTTCCTGCCCACGATCGCGGCTTTGATGGCGAGTTTTTCCGCATAGGTCCCTTCCCTGCCGATATCGAGAACGCCAAAGACCGCATCGCCGATCTTAAGGTCGGCGACGCCGGCGCCTAAGGCGCTGACCGAGCCGGAAAAATCCCGTCCCGGAATGAGCGGGAACTTGGCACCCGAATGCCGCGCATATTGCCCAGAACGAAATTTCCAATCCGCCGCATTAACGCTTGCCGCGGCCACGTCGATGACGACTTCGCCCGCCCCGGCAACCGGATCCGGCAGGTCGCCGTATTCCAGCACTTCGGGTCCGCCAAAACGCTCCAAATAGACTGCTTTCATTGAACCGCTCGAATGAATTGATTGGCACTCAACCCAGTTTAGTTGCGGCGCGCGGCGCGGCAAAGCGACCTACCCTACACTGACCTGCTACCCGCAGTGCAAGCAGGCTTGCCGTGTCGAGGCCTTTGGCTAGACTTGCGCCTAAGATCGTACTTAGCTGGACGACCAAGTATTGCCTAGGGAGGTACTGACAATGATAAAGCCCGCGACGCGCAGTCCATCCGCGTCAAAACTTGGACTGCTTTCGACATCCGCAGCGATATTCGCTTTCGCACTGGCCGCACCGAGCTACGCCCAGTCCAACCCCCCGATCAAGATCGCCGTCATAGCCGAGGCGCAAGCGGTGGCTGGCTCGTCAATCCCGCAAGCCGCGCAGCTCGCTGCTGACGAGATTAACGCCGCCGGCGGCGTCGATGGGCGTAAGATCGAAATTATCTCCTATGACAATCACTCATCGGCGGCGGAATCGGTTCGCGCCTTCCAGCGCGCCGCCACCGAGGATCACGTCAATGCAGTGATCGCCAGCTATATCAGCGAGGTCGTTCTCGCCCTCGAACCGTGGACCGGCCGGCTCAAGACCGTGATGGTGACCCCCGGCGCGGCGTCCGATGTGATCACGCAGAACATCGCCAAGGACTACAACAACCTTAAATACACGTTCCATGGCTATTCGACCTCGACCAGCATCGCCGATGCGACATGCGATGCGGCGAAGGACCTTCTGGTCAACGATCTGCACTTAAAGACCGCGGTAGTCATGAGCGAAGACGCAGCGTGGACGACTCCACTTGATGCCGAGTACCTGAAATGCCTGCCGCAGATCGGCTTGAAAGTGCTCGACCACATCCGCGTTTCGCCGGATACGACCGATTTCACGCCGATTTACAACAAGATCGAAGGCGAAAAACCGGACGTGATGATCACCGGGATTTCGCATGTCGGCGTGCAGCCGACGGTGCAGTGGAAACAGCAAGAGGTGCCGATCCCGATGTTCGGGATTTCCTCGCAGGCGACCAATTCGAGCTTTTGGCAAGACACCAACGGCGCGGTCGAAGGGGTGCTATATGGGGCCTTTTCCGGTCCTGGCGTCGCCGTGACACCGAAGACCCTGCCATTCGTCGCCGCGTTCAACAAACGCTACGGCAATAACCCGTCATATTGCGGTTACACCGCCTATGACGAGGTCTATTACATCGCCGACGCGATCAAACGGGCGGGTTCGACCGATCCGGACAAGCTCGTCGACGCGCTGGAAAAGACCGACTATGTCGGCACGATTGGGCGCATTCAGTTCAAGGGCAAGGATTCGCCCAATCCGCACGCGCTCAAGATCGGGCCGGATACGATCACCGGTCTGATGCTGCAATGGCAGAACGGCAAGCAGGTCAACCTGTGGCCGGCCAACGTCGCCAACGGCAAGCTGAAATTCCCGAAATTCGTCAAGGTTGGCGCCGCCAACTGACGGAGCTTGAGATCGAAACGACGAATTCTCCCCGCCCGCGCCGCGAGCGGGGAGAATTTTGTACCACGGCGCGTCAGTCCGGTTCTAATTCATGTTGTTCTGGCAAATCCTGATCGACGGCTTCGCGATCAGTTCGCTCTACGCGCTGGGCGCGACCGGCTTTGCGCTCATTTTCGGCGTCTCGGGCGTCCTTAATCTATCGCACGGCGCTTTGATGGTGACGGCGGTGGTCGCCGCCTGGGCCGCCGGCAACGACTTGCACTTGGGAGCTTACGCCGGCGCGGCGCTTGGCATCGCAGTCGGCTTTGCCGCGACGGTGTTTACTTATTTCCTCATCGTGCGGCCGCTGCAACAAACGCGAAAAATCCGCGAGGAAGAAAAAGAGATCTTCATCCTCACGGCGACCCTGCTCTGGGGAATCATGATCCAGGAGCTGATTGCCTACCTTTACACCAACAATGCCAAGACGGTGGCGCCGATCGTACAAGGTGTCGTCAGAATCGCCGGTGTGCGCACGCCGGCCAATGAGATTTTCACGGCACTCGTATGCTGGGTCGTCATCGGCATTTTGTGGCTTTTGGTCAATCGTACCCGCGCCGGCAAGGCCGTGCTTGCGGCGTCCATGAACCCGCGCGGCGTGACGCTCCTCGGCGTCGAGCTTGCGCATGTCTACATCGCGGTGTGGGCGATCTACGGCATACTCGTGGGCATCGCCGGCGTATTGCTCGGAATGTTTCTCGGCGTTTCGTCCTACAGCGTCGGCCCGCTCACCGCGAGTGCGTTCTCAATTGTCGTCTTGGGTGGGCTTGGCAGCGTGTCGGGCGCTTTGATCGCCGCTTACGTCGTCGGCTATCTTGAAACGATAACGGCCTATTTGATCTCGCCCGCTTATCGCACGATCCCTGCACTCCTGCTTCTGGTCGCGGTCATGTATGTCAGCCCGCGCGGTTTCCTGGGGCGTCGCTGAATGGGCTCCCTATCGACGAGCCGTATTCTCTTCATCGGCCTGGCCGTGGTGGCGCTGGCTTCCTTCTTGCCGCTCTGGGTTTCCGGCTACATTCTCGGTCTGCTGACGCTGGCGTATTATTTCGGCGTCTTCGCCATGGCCTGGGACCTCCTGTTCGGATTTGCCGGCGAGGTCAATTTCGGGCCGACGTTCCTGATCGGCACCGGCGCCTATACCGCTGGCATCCTCGACAATCTCTACCAGCCGCCGATCTGGATATGTCTCGTCGCCGGAGCACTCGCCGCGGTAACTGGCGGACTCCTGCTGGCGCTGCCGGCGCTGCGCGTACGCGGGCCATATTTCGGGCTGACGACTCTCGTCGCCGTTCTGATGCTGCAGAATTTCATTGTGGTCGACGCCAGTCTGACCGGCGGCGAGATCGGACTGACGGTGCCCGACGTCATCTCGATCAGCGATACTACTAATTATCTGATCGCGCTTTGGTTCATGGCGATCAGCGGCGCAATCCTCTTCGCATTGTCGCGCTCGCCGGTCGGGCTGATTCTGCAAGCGAGCGGACAGGACGCGGTGCAAGCCGGTGCGCTCGGCTTCAATGTCACCAAACACAAGCTCACGGCGTTCATCATCAGCGCCTTCTTCTCGGGTCTCGCCGGCGCTTTGCTGATCTTTTATCTCGGCTCGGCCTCGGTCGGGACACTGGTCGATATCACGGTCGGCGTGCAGATCATCATTGCGGCTGTGCTCGGCGGTCGCCGGACGATCCTCGGCGCCGTTCTCGGCGCAGTGTTTCTCATAGCCATGAGCGAAGCCTTGCGACCGCTCGGCGATTTGTCGAACTTTGTTGTGTTCGCTATGGCACTCGTGGTCGTCCTGTTGTTTCCGAGCGGCTTCTTCGGTTTGCTCACGCGCGCGAGGGAGCCATCGTGAGCAGTTCGGGCGGCGCACTGCTCAGCGTGAGCGGTCTCACCAAACGGTTTGGCGGCTTGGTCGCCGTCAAAGACATGGCGCTGCAGGTTGCTGCCGGCAAGATTTTGGGGCTGATCGGCCCCAACGGATCCGGCAAATCGACGGTCATGAAGCTGATCATGGGCATCGAGCGCCCCGACAAGGGCTCGGTGCGCATCAACGGTACCGAGGTCGCCGGCTGGCCCTCGCACAAGATCGCTCGCATGGGGGCCGGGATCGTGTTCCAGCACTCTCGCCCACTGCATCGCCAGACCGTGCTGGAAAACATCAAATTGGCGCTGCTGCCGGACAAGCTCACCCGCTTGCTGGCCGATCCCGCGATTGACGAGCGCGCGCGTGCCATCGCGGCCCGCGTCGGGCTGAGTGGCGTGCTTGACCGGCGGCCAGGCACTCTGCCGTTTGCCGATTTGCGCAAGATCGAGATCGCCAAGGCGATCGCACGCGATCCGCAAGTGCTTCTGATCGACGAGCCATTCGCCGGTCTCACGTCCACAGAAACGGCGGGTTTTTCCGAGCTGATCTGCGAGTTGCGCGACGACGGACGCGCCGTGCTGCTGGTCGATCACAATGTGAAGAGCGTTTCGCGTCTCGTCGATCGCGTCTTGGCGATGTATGTCGGCGAACGGATTGCCGAAGGCACCGCCGACGAGGTGATGCGCAACGAAACGGTCCGGCGGGTCTATCTCGGCGGCAGCATAGAAACCGCAGCGCGCCCGGAATCCTCGTTCCGCGACAGCACCGTGCCGTTCCTTGAAGTCGAAAATCTCAATGTTCAATACGGCAAGGCACAAGCGCTGCAGAACGTCTCGATCCATATCCACGCCGGCGAATTCGTCTCGGTCGTTGGGCTCAACGGCGCCGGCAAGACGACGCTGTTCAACGCCATATCCGGTTTCCTGCGCTATTCAGGCGACATTCGCCGTGAAGGATCATCGTTGCACGGCCAAACCGCCGCCAAGATCGCGCGTGGCGGCATCGTGCAATGCCCGGAAAGCCGCGAATTGTTCACCGATATGACGGTTCGCGAAAACCTTGACCTCGGCGGTCATCATCTGACGCCGGCCGAAAGCGGCGAACAGATGCGCTGGCTGTTCGATTTGTTTCCAATTCTGCGCGATCGTCAGAGACAAACGGCCGGAACGCTATCCGGCGGCGAGCAGCAAATGCTCACCATCGCGCGTGCCTTGATGATGAAGCCGAAGCTGTTGATCCTAGACGAGCCGACCCTCGGTTTGGCGCCGGTCATTCTCGAGCAGCTCTCCAAGGCGCTTGAGCGTCTGCGGCTGACGACGCCGATCACCGTGCTGCTCGGCGAGCAGAATGTGACATTCGCGCTGCCGCATTCCGACCGCGTCTATATGCTCGAACATGCGCGCATCGTCTGGGAGGGCGAGCCGGCCAAATTCGCGGCCGATGCCGGAACCGGCTATTTGTAGACGCTGCGGTGAAAAAGCTAATTCTCAGTGACGCAAAAAATCCAGAACGGCGGTTTCGGCCAAGACCGCCTGCGGGATGCTATGCCGCTCGGATCGGGCGCGTTCTTCCGCAGTCTGCGTGGCCTGCAGGTAGGCACCGAGGTGGCGCGCGCGTTCAATGATTTTTTTGTTTTCCGGCAATCGTTGCCTCTCGAAACGGCGCAGTGCCGGCTCAACATCCTCGGCCTCGAGCGCTTCGGCAAGCGCTGCGGCATCATCCGCCGCCTTGGAAACTCCGGCGGCGACATGCGGCCGCGCCACAAAGGCGGCATCGCCGATAATCGCCACCCGTCCAAAGGCGAGATGTGGGCTCTCGAGGTCGTAAATCGGTTGCAGGATCGGCTCCCCGATCAGCCGGACGATGGCGCGGAATTGCGGCGCCAATAGGCGGTCCGCCGC
>JBPYFG010000067.1:0-2490 GCA_051986365.1 Xanthobacteraceae bacterium | reverse complement strand
CCATAAATCCTCTGTCGCATCGTCGGCGCGCCGCATCTCGGCAATGATGCTGCGCCATTGGTACCTGTTGCGCTCGTCCTGGCCGCGCCTGCTCGATCTTATCTATTGGCCGACGGTGCAAATGGTGACGTGGGGATTCCTGCAATATTACATCGCCACCAACGCCGGCTTTTTCGCGCGTGCCGGCGGCACTTTCATCGGCGCGGTGCTGTTATGGGATATTCTATTCCGCGGCCAGCTCGGCTTTTCGATTTCATTTCTAGAGGAGATGTATTCGCGCAACCTCGGCAACATCATGATGAGCCCGCTGCGCCCGTTCGAGTTCATCATCGCGCTAATGGTGATCAGCGTCGTGCGGCTCTCCCTCGGCGCGGTGCCGGTGACATTCCTCGCCATCGCGTTTTTCGGTTTCAACCTCTATGCCTTCGGGCTGGCGCTGGTGGCGTTCTTTTTCAATTTGATGCTCACAAGCTGGGCGATCGGAATTTTCGTTTCTGGACTCATCCTGCGCAATGGCATGGGCGCTGAAAATCTCGCTTGGTCGATCATGTTTTTGTTTATGCCGCTGACCTGCGTCTACTACCCGGTCGCGACCCTGCCGACCTGGTTGCAACCGGTCGCCTGGCTGTTGCCCCCCACTTACGTCTTCGAAGGCATGCGGGCGCTGGTGATCGACAAGGTGTTCCGCCCCGACCTGATGCTTGATGCGTTGGCGCTCAACGCGGTGCTCTTCGCTGCCGGCGTTTTCGGCTTTCTCCAGCTGCTGCAGAGCGCGCGGCGTCACGGCTCATTGATGCAGAGCGGCGAATAACCACCTTAAGTTCCGGCGCCCAGAGAATGGCCGCCATGTGAGCGCCGAATGGCGTGAACGCGTTGATTCCACATGCCAAATAAAAAGGGAAAAGCTCGCTTTTAAGTTGACCAAATGACACACGGACGTCACAATGCTGCACTGCGGCAGGTTGGGGACCGTTTCAAGATGGCTATTGGCGAGTTTGGCGGCGCGCCGGCGGTGCCGGGCGACACCGGTGTTCTCGTCTCGACCCCGCTCTATTGGTTCTATGAAATGAGCCACGCCGCCCTGAACCCGTCGCGGGCCTGGGCAGACGCGACCCGGCTGTTTTTCAAAAATCCCGGCAATCCTCTCTCCTATACGACTTTCGGCAAATCGGTCGCCGCCGCTTGCGAATTGTTCGAGCGCTCGACTCGGCGTTACAGCCGGCCGGACTGGCGCATCAATTCGACCTTCGCCGGCGGCGAGCGAGTTCCGGTACGAATCTCCACCGTCTGGCAGCGGCCATTCTGCAATCTCATCAACTTCGAGCGTCAGTTCGAACATCAGCCCAAACGTCCGCAGCCTAAACTCCTCATCGTCGCGCCGATGTCCGGCCACTATCCGTCGCTGCTGCGGGGCACGGTCGAGGCGTTCCTTCCCAATCACGATGTCTACGTCACCGACTGGGTCGATGCGCGCATGGTCCCGCTGGCGGAAGGGGCCTTCGATCTCGACGATTACATCGATTATCTGATCTCGATGCTGCATCTGCTGGGCGGCGACACCCATGTCGTGGCGGTGTGCCAGCCTTCGGTCCCGGTACTCGCCGCGGTGGCGTTGATGGAGGCGGACCACGATCCCTGCGTGCCGATCTCCATGGTTCTCATGGGCGGGCCGATCGACACCCGCATTAATCCGACCGTGGTGAATGCGCTCGCCGAGAAGCGCGGCCTCAATTGGTTCCGCACCCATGTCATTACCAAGGTGCCGTTTCCCAATCCGGGCTTCATGCGCGACGTCTATCCCGGTTTCCTTCAGCTCAACGGCTTCGTCAGCATGAACCTCGATCGGCACATCGAGGCGCATAAGCAATTGTTTCTCAACCTGGTGCGCGGTGATGGCGATTCAGCGCAAAAACACAAGGAATTCTACGATGAGTACCTCGCGGTCATGGATCTGGCCGCGGAATTTTATTTGCAGACGGTGGACACGGTGTTCGTGCGGCATGCGTTGCCGAAGGGCGAGATGACCCATCGCGGACGCCGCGTCGATCCTGCCGCGATCAGGAGCGTGGCGTTGTTCACTATCGAAGGCGAGCACGATGACATTTCGGGTGTCGGGCAGACCGAAGCGGCACACCGCCTGTGCATCAACATCCCGCCGGACCGCCAAGCGCATTGGCTGCAGCCCGGTGTCGGGCACTACGGCGTCTTCAACGGCTCGCGGTTTCGCGCCGAAATAGCACCGCGTATTTCTGACTTCGTGCTGTCGATGACATTGTCCGAGCGCGCCGCGCGACGTCCGATCGGTGCGCGATTGATGAGCGCCGCGCTTCGCAGCGCCTGATCCTCTCCGCATCATTGCGCCGGCCCAATCTCGCCATGGATATGGGCAATGTGGCAATATCGCTTTCGCAATCGGATTCGGGTGTCCTATGCCGCCGCATGCGCTGCTCTACCGCCGCCCGAGCGAGCCAGGACGAATCGAGATCGCCT
>JBPYFG010000066.1:0-12520 GCA_051986365.1 Xanthobacteraceae bacterium | reverse complement strand
AGGCGATGCCGACCATGTCGATGGCGCTATCGGTGTTAGTAACGCCGCGCTTTGATTTTGAGCCGCGATCGGCGGTGGCCGAGAATTGGCCCTTGGTCAACCCGTAAACGCCATTGTTTTCAACGATATAGACCATGTTAACGCCGCGGCGCATGGCGTGGGCGAATTGGCCCAATCCGATCGACGCGGAATCGCCGTCGCCGGAGACGCCGAGATAGATCAGGTCGCGATTGGCGAGATTGGCGCCGGTGAGCACCGACGGCATGCGGCCGTGTACCGAATTGAAGCCGTGCGAATTGCCGAGGAAATAATCCGGCGTTTTCGACGAGCAGCCGATTCCGGAAATCTTGGCGACGCGGTGCGGCTCGATCGAGAGCTCAAAGCATGCCTCGATGATCGAGGCGGTGATCGAGTCGTGGCCGCAGCCGGCGCACAGCGTCGAGATCTTGCCCTCGTAATCGCGGTGCGTATAGCCGAGCTTGTTCTTCGGCAATTCGGGATGATGAAATTTCGGTTTGACGACGTAGGTCATGAGACGACTTTCCGCAGCGGCGTTATCTTCAAGGCATCGAGGTGCTCGCCGATGGCGCGGGCGATGAATCGCGCGGTGATCGGCGTGCCGTCGTAATGCAGGATCGGCACCAGCCGCACCGGATCGATGCCGCATTCGTTGACGATCAGCGAGCGCAACTGCGCATCCCGGTTCTGCTCGACCACGAAGATGAAATCGTGCTCGGCGATGAAGCTCGTGACGCTTGAATGGAACGGGAAGGCGCGCACGCGCAGTCGGTCGAGATATTGCCCCTTGGCTTCGAGCATCTCGATCGCCTCGTCCATGGCGGGCGAGGTCGAGCCGAAATAGATCACGCCGTATTTGGTCGGCTTGTCAGCATTGGCCTGGATCGGTCGCGGCACCAGGTCCTTGGCGGTTTCGAATTTGCGCAGGAGCCGCTGCATATTGTCGGCGTAAGCCGGGCCTTCCTCGGTGTAACGCGCGTAACGGTCGCGCGAGGTGCCGCGGGTGAAGAACGAGCCCTTGGTCGGATGGGTGCCCGGATAGGTGCGATAGGGAATGCCGTCGCCGTCGACGTCGAGATAGCGGCCGAAATCCTTGCCGGCTTCCAGCGCCGCCGTCGTCATCACCTTGCCGCGGTCGTATTTACGGCTGTCGTCCCAAGCGAGTGGCCGGCACAGCCGGTGATTCATCCCAATGTCGAGATCCATCATCACGAAAACCGGCGTCTGCAGGCGGTCGGCGAGATCGAAGGCGATGGCGCCGAAGTCGAAAGTCTCTGCCGGATCTTCGGGAAACAACAGCACGTGCTTGGTGTCGCCGTGCGAGGCATAGGCACAGGAGATGATGTCGGTCTGCTGCGT
This sequence comes from Xanthobacteraceae bacterium, assembly GCA_051986365.1. GTDB lineage: Bacteria > Pseudomonadota > Alphaproteobacteria > Rhizobiales > Xanthobacteraceae > BOG-931. Next base: position 11,143 of record JBPYFG010000066.1, on the reverse strand, counting down.
GCGGGTCGGCATACCGGTCGAGGGGCCGGCGCGCTGCACGTCGAATACCACCGCCGGAATTTCGGCGAAATAGGCAAGGCCGAGGAATTCCTGCATCAGCGAAATGCCCGGACCCGAGGTTGCGGTAAACGCGCGCGCGCCGTTCCAGGAGGCGCCGATCACGATGCCGATCGAAGCAAGTTCGTCCTCGGCCTGGACGATGGCGAACTTGTTTTGCTTGCTTGCAGTATCGACGCGCAGCCGATTGCAGTGGCGGGTAAAGGCTTCTGCCAAGGATGACGACGGCGTGATCGGATACCAGGCGCAGACCGTCGCGCCGCCATAGACGGCGCCGAGTGCGGCCGCCGAATTGCCTTCGATGAAAATCCGGTCGCCGACCGCGTTGGCGCGCTGCAAGCGCAGCCCGATCGGGTGCTCCATATTCATCATCACCCAATCGCGGCCGAGATGGAGCGCGTGCTTATTGGCGTCGAACAGCTTTTCCTTGCCTTTGTACTGCTCGGCGATGAGTTTCTCGATTTCGGCGACATCCATGTCGAGCAGCGCCGAGAGTGCGCCGAGATAGATGATGTTCTTGAACAATTGGCGCTGGCGCGGATCAGTATATTCGCGGTTGCAGATCGCGGTCAGCGGCACGCCGATGACCGTGATGTCGTCGCGGAATTTCGACCGCGGCATCGGCTTGGTCGAATCGTAGAGCAGATAACCGCCCGGCTCGATGCTGGCGATGTCCTTGTCCCAGGTCTGCGGGTTCATCGCCACCATCAGATCGGTGCCGCCGCGGGCGCCAAGATAGCCGGCCTGCGAAATCCGCACTTCGTACCAGGTCGGCAGGCCCTGGATGTTGGACGGAAAGATGTTGCGCGGCGCTACCGGCACGCCCATGCGCAACACCGCGCGCGCAAACAGCTCGTTGGCGCTGGCGGAGCCGGAGCCATTGACGTTGGCGAACCGGACGACGAAATCGTTTACGCTTTGAATTGGCATGCTTGTTCTGCGTGGGTCATATCGATCAGGTATTTCTGCATATCCCAGGCGCCGGTGGGACAGCGCTCCGCGCACAAACCACAGTGCAGGCAGACGTCCTCGTCCTTCGCCATGATGCGGCCGGTTTTTAGACTGTTGCCGATATAAAGATCCTGGCTGAGATTTTTCGCCGGCGCCTGCAACCGCTGCCGCAGCTCGGCTTCCTCGCCGTTCTCGGTGAAAGTGATGCAGTCCATCGGGCAGATATCGACGCAAGCATCGCATTCGATGCACAGCTGACCGGTGAACACCGTCTGCACATCGCAATTGAGGCACCGCTCCGCTTCCTTGAGCGCCAGCTCAACGTCATAGCCGAGCTCAACTTCGGCCTTGATGTCGCGCAACGAAATGACCTTGTCGCGATGCGGCACGCGGTAGCGCTTATCGGGCGCGATCTCGTTGTCGTAGCTCCATTCGTGGATGCCCATTTTCTGGCTGGTCACCGCGACCTGCGGAGCAGGGCGCACAGTGATGTCCTCGCCGCGGCACAGCCGGTCGATCGAGATTGCGGCCTCGTGGCCGTGCGCGACCGCCCAGATGATGTTCTTTGGACCGAACGCCGAGTCGCCGCCGAAGAAGACTTTGGGATGGGTCGAGGCCATGGTCTTGGGATCGACCTTGGGCATGTCCCATTTGTCGAATTCGATGCCGCAATCGCGCTCGATCCACGGGAAGGCATTTTCCTGCCCGACCGCGACCAAGACATCGTCGCAAGGGAAATGCTGGTCCGGCTCGCCGGTCGGGATGAGCTCGCGACGGCCCTTGGGGTCGCGCACCGCCTTGACCTTCTCGAAGGTGACGCCGGTCAACTTGCCGTTGTCGTGGGTGAACTCCTTCGGTACCAGATAATTGAAAATTGGAATGTCTTCATGCATCGCGTCCTCCTTCTCCCAAGGGGACGCTTTCATCTCCTCGAAGCCGGAGCGCACGATCACTTTGACGTCTTCGCCGCCGAGCCGGCGCGACGAGCGGCAGCAATCCATTGCGGTATTGCCGCCGCCGAGCACGATCACGCGTTTGCCGATGCGGTCGATATGGCCGAACGAGACGCTGGACAGCCAATCGATGCCGATATGGATGTTCTTGGCGGCCTCCTTGCGGCCGGGAATGTCGAGATCGCGGCCGCGCGGCGCGCCGCAGCCGACAAAGACCGCATCATAGTTCTCGGCAAGGAGCGCCTTGAGGCTGTCGATGCGCTTGCCGCCGACGAATTCAATGCCGAGGTCGAGGATGTATTGGCATTCCTCGTCGAGGACGGTTTCCGGCAGGCGGAATTTGGGGATCTGCGTGCGCATCATGCCGCCGGACTGCGGGTCCTGATCGAAAATGGCGCAGTGGTAGCCCAGCGGCGCGAGGTCGCGCGCCACCGTCAGCGAGGCCGGGCCGCCGCCAACGAGCGCAATACGCTTGCCGTTCTTTTGCGCCGCCGGTTTCGGCAGCCGGGCGCGAATATCGTCCTTGAAATCGGCGGCGACGCGTTTTAACCGGCAGATCGCCACCGGCTCCTTCTCGACCCGGACACGGCGGCAGGCCGGTTCGCAGGGGCGGTCGCAGGTGCGCCCGAGGATGCCTGGGAACACGTTGGACTGCCAGTTGATCATGTAGGCGTCGCTGTAACGGCCGGCGGCGATCAGGCGGATATATTCGGGTACGGGGGTGTGCGCCGGACACGCCCACTGGCAGTCCACCACCTTGTGAAAGTAGTCCGGAACCGAAATGTCGGTGGGCTTCATTATTTCCTCTTGCACGCAGCTTCCGCTCTTGAGCCGGCGGTACGCACGCTGCTGCGTAGCTATTTATCCTCCCCTGGGGCGGTCCGGTCGCCGAATCCGGCGCGGATACTAGTCGAGAGGGGTCCGGATTTCCATGGTTTCTACCTGGTATAACAAGGTTTTGTGCTTACCGGTCCTTAACAAAAGCGCGATTGGCAAAGGCGCGGTAAAAGGAGGCGGGCAGGTCGTGGCCGCGAAAGCCCTGGGGCTCGTATGCGGCCGATTTTTGACGAGATAAGTCTCTGAAAAGGCGAGTAAATATCGACGGATGCGGGAACTTTTGGATGGGCAGCAAACAGACGGTCCGGTCGATGCGGCGCGCCGCGGGGTGCGACCGGCGCTGCGGCGTCGTTTCTACGAGATGGTGACAATTGCCGCAGGCGAAGGCGGCCAAGGAGGGCAAAAAGGGCATGTGGTCTGCCTCGACGGCAAGCCCATTCGCACGCCGGGCCGCCGCGCGCTCGCTGCACCGGGGCCAGAGCTCGCCCGCGCGCTCGCCGGCGAATGGGCGGCGCAGAGCGAATATATCGAGCCGGCCAACATGCCGCTGACGCGGCTTGCCAATACCATCATCGACGGCGTCGGCGCGGCACAGGAGCAAATCGCGGCGGAAATCCGGAAATATCTGGCTTCCGATCTCGTGTTCTACCGCGCCGAGAGCCCGGCGCCGCTACGCGCCCGCCAGGCGCAGCATTGGGATCCGCTCCTGTCCTGGGCGCGCCAAGCGCTCGGCGCCGAATTCAAGCTTGGCGCTGGCGTCGTTCACGTCGAGCAGCCTGCGGCGGCGCTGGATCGGGCCGGCGCCGCCTTGCCACATGATCCATGGCGGCTCGGCGCATTGCACGCGGTGACGACGCTCACCGGCTCAGGCCTGATCGCGCTGGCGCTGCTGCACGGCGCGGTCACCCCCGAGGTCGCCTGGCAGGCCGCGCATGTCGACGAAGACTGGAACATGGAGCAATGGGGCAGCGACGAGATCGCGCTTAAGCAGCGCTGCTTCCGTTTCGCCGAATTTAGTGCCGCGGCGCTGGTGCTGCGGGCGATCGGCGAAGTTGGATAGGGTGGGCTTAGCGTAGCGAAGCCCACCACTGCGTGTTCAAAAACAATGGGCTTCGCTGCCGTTCAGCCCATCCTGCGTGCCTGCGTCTAACGACATCACTCCGCCTTTGCGCCGGAAAACTTGACCACTTTGGCCCATTTCTCGGTTTCGGATTCAATGAATTTGCTGAAATCAGCAATCGACAGCGGCATCGGCTCCCCGCCAAGATCGATCAGGCGGCTCTTGAACCGCGCATCGGCGAGGCCCGCGTTGATTTCTTTGTTCAACGTTTCGACGACCGCCGAAGGCGTCGCCTTGGGTGCGCCGATCCCGAACCATGCGGTGGCCTCATAGCCCGGCAAAAATTCGCCAAGGGGCGGAAGGTTCGGCAATGCGTCCGAGCGCCCCGCGCCGGTCACCGCAAGGCCGCGCAACTTGCCGGCTCTGATGAAATCAAGCGAGGAGGGCAGCGGGTTGAAGGTGATTTGCACCTGGCCGCTCAAGAGATCGGGAAACTGGCTGCTGCGATAGGGAATATGCGTGAGCTTAACACCGGCCATCATATTGAAGAGTTCGCCGGCGACGTGATTGATGCTGCCAATTCCCGGCGACGACATATTGATTTTGCCCGGATTGGCTTTGGCATAGGCAATGAATTCCGGAACCGTGCTGGCCGGGACCGACGGGTTCAGCATCATCACCGCGGGAACGCGAAGAATGCCGGCGACCGGCTGGATGTCGCGGCTAAAGTCGAAATTGAGCGTATCGTACAGCGTTGCGTTAATGGCGTTGGTCTGGGTGACCCAGAGCAGCGTGTAGCCGTCGGCGGATGCGTGCACGACCGAGTCGGCGGCCACATTGGTGCCGGCGCCGGTGCGATTTTCAACGACGAATTGCTGGCCGAGTTGTTCTGACAGCCGCTGCGCCACGAGTCTCGCGGTGATGTCCGACGAGGTGCCGGCCGGAAAGCCGACAATAATATGAACCGGACGCGTGGGATAGTCGAGCGCGAGCGCGCTGCGAATGCGTGCGCTCCAATTGAGGATTGGTAACGCGCCGGCGCCGGCAACAATATCCAAGAAGGTTTTGCGGCTGAGCTTCATGATGGAGCAAGGCTACACTAATCCCCCGGTGACGTGTAGAGATGCGGCTAAAGCGAAATGATTTTAAGTTGAATCACCATTTCGCTTTAGCTTCTTGTTTGAGCATGGTCTTTTCGGAAAACCGGTATCCACGGATCATGCTATTGAACGCCGGGCCTTTTTGGTCGGTGCCAGCGTGAAGGGCGGCTCATGAAGATCGCGATCCTCGATGATTATTTTGATACGCTGCGGACTTTACCTTCTTTCCAGAAACTAAAAGGACACGAGGTCGTCATTTGGAACGATCATGTGCAGGACACCGACGCGCTGGCGACACGCTTGCAGGATGTCGAATGCCTGGTGCTCATTCGCGAGCGCACCAAAATTCAGGCGGATCTGCTGGAGCGGCTGCCACGCCTCAAACTCATCAGCCAACGCAGCGTCTATCCACATATCGATATTGCAGCCTGCACGCGCCGCGGCATTGTCGTATCGTCGAGCCAACACGCCGGCATTCCTTGTTACGCCGCAGCCGAGCTGACCTGGGCGCTCATTCTGGCGACGGCGCGTCAATTGCCGCAGCAGATGGCCGCGCTCAAGGCCGGTCACTGGCAGATCGGCGTCGGCACCACCTTGCGCGACAAGACGCTCGGCATTTTTGGCTATGGCCGCATCGGTGCAACGGTCGCGGGCTATGGCAAGGCGTTCGGCATGAACGTCATGGCGTGGGCGCGCGATGCGTCGCTGGCGCAGGCGCGTGCGGATGGTCACGCGACGGCCCATAGCAAGGCCGAATTTTTTGAGACTTGCGATGTCATCACGCTGCATATGCGGCTCGTGCCGACGACCCGCCATATCGTCAAAGCCGAGGATCTGGCGCGGATGAAGCCGGACGCGATGCTGGTCAATACCAGCCGCGCGCCGCTGATCGAGTCCGGAGCGCTGGTCGCCGCGCTTCGCGCCGGCCGGCCAGGCTATGCCGCCGTCGATGTCTTTGAAGACGAGCCGGTACGCGATCCCAATTTGCCGCTGTTGCGCTTCGAGCAGGTCGTCGCGACGCCGCACATCGGCTATGTGACGCGCCAGGAATACGAAACGCAGTTCATCGACATTTTTGACCAGATTGTTGCATTCGCGGCCGGGCGGCCGATCAATGTGGTGAATCCGCAAGTGCTGGAAAGAGCGGCGGAGCGGAGCTAACAGCGGCAATATCGGCGCTCACGGCCACGAGTTTCATGGCGCCAAGAATGGCGCCAAGCTCACGGCGCTTTATGTCACACATTTTATGATTGGCATCATGCTAAGGTGACGGTGTCTCGGAGCCGGGGGGCGGCACATGCGACGACGCGAATTCATCGCAGTTTTAGGTGCCACGGCACTTCGCTCGCTGGCGGCGCGCGCGCAACAGCCGGCCAAGCCGGTGGTCGGATTCCTTAACGTTGGCAGAGGCGATACCAGCGCGTTCCTTCAGGCAGCATTCCGTTCAGGATTGAAGGAAGGCGGTTACATCGACGGCGAAAACGTCACGGTCGAATACCGCTGGGGTGAAGGTCATTTCGACCGACTGCCGAGTCTCGCGGCGGATTTTGTTCACCGGCAGGTCACCGTAATCGCAGCGACCACGACTCCGGGAGCGCTGGCTGCCAAGAACACCGGGACCACGATCCCAATCGTATTCGAGACCGCCGGAGATCCGATCAGACTTGGTTTGGTGAAAAGCCTCAATCATCCGGGCGACAACCTCACCGGGATAACTCAATTAAGCTCCGAGTTGATCTCAAAGCGGCTGGGTCTGCTCCACGAATTAATACCCGCTGCCAAGCTGGTGGGCTTGCTGGTCGATAAAGCAGATCCGAGAGCCGAGGCGCAGGTCGCAGACATGAATGAGGCGGCGCGTGGCCTTGACCTGCAAATCCACGTGGTCAACGCCAGCAATGAAGATGAAATTGATAAAGGGTTTGCGAATATATCCCAGGTCGGAGCGCACGGCCTGTTGGTGGGTACAGGGGAGTTTTTGCGACGACAGGCTGAACAAGTCGTCACATTAGCGGCGCGGCAGAACTTGCCCGCGATTTACCAGTATCGTGAGTTCGCCAAAGCAGGCGGCTTAATCAGCTACGGCACGGACTTGATCGATTCCTACCGCCAAGCTGGAATTTACACTGGACGAGTTCTCAAGGGAGAAAAGCCTGGCGACCTCCCCGTGCTGCAAGCGACCAAATTTGATCTGGTCATCAATATCAGGACGGCAAAAGCGCTCAGCTTGACCATTCCGCCGGGCGTGCTTGCGATCGCTGACGAGGTGATCGAATAAGAACGCCTCTTGGGGTATCCGCAATTTTACTTCGCCGCCAAATGTGAAGGTGTCCGGCTGCCATTACCGGAATGCTGCGCATTGGCCGGCGAGGCATATTCCGCAACAATCTCGCGCAGCCAATCCATTTTGCGAATGGTGACGTCGGTTTGCCCGAACGGAATGACGATTCCCTTCTCGTTGAACACCTCGAGAATCGCCATCGCCAGTTCGGTGCGAACGCTTCCGGTTTTAGTGATATCGGCGATGAAGGCATAAAGCGTAAAATTCACGCTCGCCGGGGCGAATTCGTCGAGCATGACGGCCGGTCCCGGTGTTTTGAGCACGTCCGGATTGTCCGCCGCCACTTTGAGCAGGACGGCTTGGACCTGACGCGGCTCGCTGCCATAGGCGACGCCGATTGGAATCGCGATGCGCCGGACATTGTTGCGGAACGTCCAGTTCTTCACCTTCTCCGAAACGAAATAAGAATTTGGGACAAGAACATGCGCGCCGTCGAAGGTTTCCAATTCCGTCGAGCGCACGCTGATCTTACGCACATAGCCTTCCTCGCCGCCGACGACGACCATGTCGCCGACTCTGATCGGTCGTTCAGCGAGCAAAATAAGACCAGAGACGAAATTGTTGACGAGATTCTGCAGGCCGAAACCGATGCCGACGGATAGCGCGCCGGCGATGATCGCAATGTTGGAGAGGCTGAAGCCGGCATAAGAGAATGCCATTAGTGCGGCGATGACGATGCCGACATAGCCAATCCCGGTGCGGATCGAGTTTCGCACCCCGCCGGAAATACCGGCCGGCAGCAGCACGCGCGCGTCAAGCCAGCCCTGAAACAGCCGAGCCGCCGCGTAGCCGACGCCAAACACCAATATCGAAGCCAACAGCGCGCCGAAGGTGACGTCGGTGTTGCCGATGCGCAGACCGAAAAACAGCTGCCAATACCATTCGCGAATGTCCGGCCCGCTATATCCCCATTGCAGCATGATCAGCGGCACCGAAAGCACCAGCACCGCGAATTTTAAGAACAGGCTAATCGGCAAGGCGAGTTGTTCGCGCCGCGCCCGCTCCAGTGCGGCGCTGCGCTTGACCCATCCGCCGACAATCGTGCCGTCGTCGCTCAAGCCTTGGGCGAAACCGTCGACCCACAATAGCAAAAGATAGATAAGGGCGAGGATCGATCCGGTGACGACCAATTGCTGCGCCAGAAAACGCGCCAGCGGCAGATAGCCGGCGACCGCGCTGACGACAATAGCGCCGACGATAACCCAGACGGTCGTGCGTACCAGTTTGAACAGCCGCGGCGGCGCGGCGGTGCTCGCCGCGCCGAGCGGCGTGCGCAAAAGGGCGACGACCAGCCCGGCGATGAGCAGACTGGAAGGCAGCGCAATCGCGATGGTCAGCGCAAAGGGCGCTTGGATCAGACGCGTGGCAACATAGAGAAACGTAGTCAGGCTATAAATGACGGCGAGCAGCGTGGACAGGCTGCGCAAGCGCGCCGCTGCAGCGTCCGATGTTGGAACGAGCCGCCAGTGCGGCGCGCTCGGTGAAAATACTGCGCCGGCGAGCGCCCAGACCGTGAAAACGATTATGAGCGATTGCGCCGTAAGATAGAACAGCCAGTCGATGCGCTCCGGCAAGTTTTGCGTGCTGGCAATCATGCCGTACAGGAACACGACCGGCACGACGACCGGCAGCGCACGGAACACCAGCAATGCCGCGGCCGTCGAGGCGCGGCGCCAGAATGGCGGCGGCTCGGCGCTTTCTTCGGAGCGCCGGGTGCGGCGAATGCCTCGCCGGCATGCGGCGCCGAGCAGCAATGCCAGCAGCAAGGCTTCGATCGCGATGTATCCGACTTCGCGCCGATCCGGAACGGAATGCCACCAATCCGCGATCAGGTCGCGGATTTTGCGCGCCGCCGCGGGCACATGTTCTGGCAGGCTGGCCCAAGTCTCATAGGCGTAAACGCCGGGGATCGGCTGGAACAGGACGGAAGAAAAATTCTTGCGGCGGACATCCTGTATAGCGTTCAGCAGATTTTCGATCCGCAAATTGGTCGAATTGACCGCCGTTTGCGCTCCGGACAGCAGGCTTGAATGATAGTTGAGTTCGGCGCGGGCCAGCGCGGTTTGCTCTGGCTCGGCGGGCTGACCAGCGGCCGGAGCAGGACCAAACAGATCCATCTGCGCTTTATCGGCTTGCAGCCGCGGCTGCAGCTTGTTCCAGAGATTGGTGGCTTCCGAACGCACGCGCTGGAGGCGATCGCGAAACTCATTGAGCTCCGAATAGCGCAAACGCGGGCGGCTGAGTTCCTTCTCCAGCAGATCTAATCGTTGCTGCCAGCCGGCGGTCGTGGCCTGCAAATCGATTCCCAATTCTTGGTCGACGCGTTTGGCTACATCCGCCGCATTGATCCGCGAATCGGGGGTCTGTGCCGCGGCTTTGCCGTCATCGGGATTCGCAGCGCCGGCTTTATCCTGCGAATGCGCCGGTGCAGCATTCTGCGCGAGAGCGCAAGGCGCGCTCGCCAGCAAGCTCAGCGCGAGGGCGGTTAGAGCAAGGCAATGGGTCGTCCGCGTCATGTGCCGGAATAAATTTGCCATCGCTTCCCCTCGTGAAGACCCGCCTCGACCTGGAGCGCCGTTTAGGGTCGGATCGCGGGCAGAATGTGGCCGGTCGATTGAAAAGAATTGGTTTTAAATCAGCGCCAAGCCATTTGCTTTGCAGTTACCGCATGATCCGGTTTTCCGAAAAGATCATGCTCAAACAAGAAGCTAAAGCGAAATGGTGATTCAGCTTAAAATCATTTCGCTTTAGCGGCCAATCCCGGCGGCGATGCCAAAGCCTCAATCGAGCCGCGCGACCACCGCCAGCCGTTTGACTTCGTGGTTGAGATAAGCCTGCAAGAACGCGTCGTAATTTCTGAACGACACGCAGCCGTTCGAATCGCCGTTGGGCCCAAGCATGTAAGTGTGAGCGAGCAGACCGCTGCGGCCAAAGGTTTTGCTTTCGTCCTCGGGAATCATCCGCAGCGCGCGCACGCCATGGAACGGCGCTTCGCGCAGTTCGAGCGCGTAGACGTTGGGCGGGGTGACGCCGTGCATTCTCTCGTCTGCGTAACGCGGATCGTCGAGCCGGTTGCCCAGCCCTGAATGCGCCTCGAGCCGAGTGCCGTCCGGCATGTAAACTGTATGCGCCGAAATATCGTAAACCGCGGTGAAACGATCGAAGCGGCCGCCCATCCTGCTGGTGGCGGTCAGGCCGGCATCGTCGGCCGCGGCATAGGCGAGCGTGGTCGGCGCAGGTTTACCGAACAACTTCTCGAAAATGCTCTTGAAAAAGCCCGGTCTATCCTGGGCGCTCTCCGCGGTCGCTACCTGCGGCGCGGCGGTACGCGTCGTGGTGCCTGACCGGAGGCCGAGCGACGCCACCGTCTTTACCGCGCGATCACTGCGCGCTGGCGCAAGCGCCGTGATCGGATTTGCCGCCGGCAATGGCACCGACAAGATCAGCGCCGCCGGGCGAATATTGCTTTCAAGCGAGGCCTCATCCGCAAACCTCACCGAGGCCAGAGACGACGGGTGGGGATCCAACAGCAGGGCGTGGTAGGACCACAGCGAATCCGGCTTCACCACTGCAAGCTTGTCGCCGCGCCTGCTGACTATGGCGAGCCTGTCGCCGCGACCGGCAGCGCCGTCGGCTTGCAGGGCACCATCGGTTCGATCCGCCTCAGGGCCGACGAAATCGCAAACTGTCCAGGCACATAGCGCGGCCACGAATATAGCCGCGGCGCCGCCTAGCACCCGCTGCGGCAGCGCATTGGGTGGCAAACGCCGATGATCGTACCCGCGATAGGTAATGCGGCGTTCAGCGCCGAACGTCATCCCCCGCCTCATCCCCCGTGGAAAGGCTG
>JBPYFG010000065.1:0-4314 GCA_051986365.1 Xanthobacteraceae bacterium | reverse complement strand
AGTGGCGTCGTCACCACGGTCAAAGGCTTCGAGATCATCGTGATTGGGGGACTCGGCTCGATCCCAGGGGCGCTGGTCGCCGGTGTTCTGCTGGGCGTCGTCGAATCCCTCGGCGCCGCGTTTGTAGCCGCACCCTACCAGAACGCCTATGGCTTTCTGCTGGTTATCCTCGTCCTGTTGGTGCGTCCGACCGGGCTGTTCGGCGAACGTACCCGCCAGGTGTGAGTCGACGCCGTGTCAGCACTGCTTGAAACCGAGCGCCTGACCAAGCAGTTCGGCGGGCTTACCGCCGCGGCTGGCATCGATCTCGCGATCGAACAAGGCGAAATGCGCGGCCTCATCGGCCCCAACGGCGCCGGCAAGACGACCTTGGTCAATCTCATCGCGGGCATTTACCCACCGGACGGCGGCAACATTCGGTTTGACGGCCGGTCGCTGCTCGGACTCAAGCCGCACCAGATTGCGCGGTGCGGCCTAGTGCGCAGCTTCCAGGTCGCCCGCCTATTTGGCAACATGAGCGTGCGCGAGAACCTGTTGCTGCCGTACTTGGTGCAGCCGGACGCAAGCGGTGGCAACGCAGCACGGGAGCGGGCGTTACGCTTGCTCGCAATGACCCGATTAGCCCCACTCGCCGACGCCCCAGCCAAGACGCTTTCCGGCGGACAGCGTGCGTTACTGCAGATCGCTGCCGGGTTCATGACCCCTGGGCTCAAGTGCTACGTGCTCGACGAACCGTTCGCTGGCATCAATCCAGCGATTAAGGATTCCATCATCGAGCTGATCGAGCAAGAAAATAGCGCGCAACGCACGACCTTCATCATCGTGAGCCATGAGATGGCGATCGTGCGTCGGTTGTGCTGCCGCGTCTCCGTGATGGTGGAGGGTCGCATTGCCGCCGAGGGCACGCTCGCCGAAGTGGCAGCGCGTGGCGATGTGCTCGCCGCCTATCTCGGCCGGGGTTGGACATGAGCGATCCTCTCCTCGATATCGGGGACCTGTACGCCGCCTACGTGAGCGGCGTCGATATATTGCAGGGGCTGTCGCTTGCGGTCGAACGGGGCAGCGTCACGCTCATCATCGGCCCGAACGGTGCCGGCAAATCGACTCTCCTGCGCACAATCTTCGGCCTGATCAAGCCGCACCGTGGCTACATCCGCTTGGCTGGCGCGCCGATCAACGGCCGTGAGCCTGCCGCGATCAAGGCGCTCGGCATTGGCTACGTGCCGCAGGAGATCAACGTCTTCCCGTTGCTTACCATCGAAGAAAATCTGTGCATGGGCGGTTGGATCTTCCGCCGTGACCGTGCGCGGTTGACGAGCGCGCTCGATCGTGTGTTTGCCACCTTTCCGGTACTCGCCGATCGGCGAAGCGCGGCCGCCGGCACGCTCAGCGGCGGCCAGGGCCGCATGCTTTCAGTCGCGCGCGAAATGATGACTACGCCCGACCTGATGTTGGTCGACGAACCGACGGCAGGACTCTCGCCCGCACTCGTTCCCCAAGTGTACGAGCTATTGCATGCCGCGCGCCGTGCGGGCAGCACCGTTCTGCTGGTCGATCAGAACATCGAGGACGCGGTACGTGAGGCCGATCACGTCTATCTCGTCGATCTCGGATGTGTCCGTGCGCATGGCCCAGCGCGCGAGTTTCCGCTAGCGCGCGTGAGGGCGTTAATTCAGGAATGCTTGTTCCGATGACGCGCGCTGCATCGCCTTCGTGGATAACACGCGCACCGGTATGGCCTGCCTACTGGCGGAGTATTGCCGGCTTCTTCGCCTGCGGCGTGCTGCTCGCTTTGCCGCCCTTCGTCGCCGGCGGTTTTGTCCTGAGCCTCTTCACGACTGGCTTCTACTATACGATCATGGCCGCCAGCTGGAATCTGCTTGCCGGCTTTACTGGCCAGTTCTCGCTAGCTCATCACGCCTTCGCAGCGATCGGCGCCTACACCTCCGGACTGCTGATCCGCTATTACGCAGTGCCGGTCTGGGTCGGTATCGCCAGCGGCGTCGCCGTCGCGGCCGCGCTAGGCTTCACTCTCGGCCGCCTGGTGCTGGCCATGCGGACCATCTATCTCGCCATCGCCACCTGGGCCTTCGCCGAGACGATCCATATCCTGCTTACCGCCGCTTATCCGATAACTCGCGGCGAACTCGGCCTCGCTGTGCCGCCGCTGTTCAACCACCTCGATCCGGTTGCGTATTACACGCTATTTGCCAGCCTCGCGGTCCTCTCTGTCGCAACAATGTACCTTATCGTCAGGAGCCCGCTCGGTCATTTCATGCGCGCAATCCGCGACGACGATCTCCGCGCGGAAAGTCTGGGCGTCGACACCGTGCGGGTGAAGCTCATCGTCTTCACTGTGGCGAGCGCGTTCGCCGGGCTCGCCGGAGCGTTCTACGGGCATTACCTTGTCGTGCTCAGCCCTCAGATGGCCGATTTCAACGAGATGGCAAAGCTGATCATCATGGTCGTATTGGGCGGACTCGGCACTGTCATCGGTCCACTTATCGGCGCCGCGCCGGTGCAGATGCTCACGACCTATCTGCAGAAATACGGCGAATGGGATATGGTGATCTTTGCCCTTGTGGTGATTGCCCTCATGCGAACCAACAAGGGCGGCATGGCCGCGCTCGTACACGCCATTACAGCGCGGCTCACGGCAGAAATCCCCCGCGAGCCGACTAACGGCACGAAGATGTCGGGTTAAGGTACTTGCAAATTCGTCAGCGTTTGTCCTGGCTTTGATCTGGTGACCGTCAATCGCTCGGAACGAGCACGACTTCATCGTGCGGTCGCAATCGCAAATGTAATGCGTGCCGGCGGTTGTCTACTTCTCGCCCCGGCTGCTTTGCCGTTTCGATTTGGTAGTCAGAGCAATCTCGGTCAGGCGGTGAATTGGTTCTGAGCTTGAGCGCGAGGTGAACAGCGCTCCAGGCTTTATCGTCGCTGAAAAGCCTTTGTGCCCCAAGGAATTGGATCCATGTGTTTGTCGCTGTCCGAGCGGACCTTCTTATCGCGCCTTCGTGCGCCATTGCCAACTCGTCTCGAATGTAGGTCTAATAAGCACCAATCGAACGGGTGCCCCATGAAAACATCACTGCGAATTCCTCTGCTGTTGGTCTGTTTGGCAGGCTGCATGCTTGCCCTTTCGTCGATGTCGTTGCAGGCGGCTGGCAACGTTATCAAGATTGGCGCACTCCTTCCAATTTCCGGTCCCGGCTCCTACTTTGGTGTTCAGGACAAGCAAGGCGTCGAGCTCGCACTGGACCGGCTCAATAAGAGCGGCGTAAACGGGTACAAGTTCGACGTTCACTACGAAGATTCAGCCTGCAGTCCCTTGCCGGCGACGCAGGCTGCCAAACGCTTGCTCGATCAGTATCAGCCAGACGTGGTCATCGGCGAGGAATGTTCGGACGCGACTTTGGCCGTAATGCCACTTATGGACCAGGCCAAAATTCCATTGCTCAATGCTGGCTCTTCCTCAATCAAGATCACCGATCCGGGCAATCCGTATACTTTTCGAATCATGCCCAACGAGGTGATGCAGGGCGTTGACCTTGCAACCAATGCATACAAGCGATTAAACGCGAGAACGGCGGTCTTGCTGCATGAGAACACCAACGCCGGCATCGGCAACGCCAAGGTATTTGCCGACACCTTCGAAAAGTCGGGTGGCAAAATCCTTGAGGACATCGGTTTCGGACGCGACGTGAACGACTTCACCGCAGTTGCCACGCGTATTGCCGGACTCGGCAGCATCGACGTGATTCCGACTTACACGCTGGAAGGCCAGGGCCTGAAGATCACCGAGGCGTTGGCACAGGCCGGCATCGTCAAAGGTGGTGGCGGTAAAGCAATCCAGTTGGGCACAATTTGGCTGCCATTTGGCTTCGAGCAAAAAGCTGGCAAGGCAGCGATTGGCTATATTCGGATCGTTCAGTTCGATCCAACCGAGCAGCGCCCACTCGTTCGCGATTTCATCAAAGACTTCAAAGAAAAATACAATACCGACCCTACGCACCTTAATGCCCACGCCTATGATCAGATTATGCTGATCGCTGACGTCGTAAAACGCGGCGCTAAGGACGCGCAGTCGATCCGGGACGGTCTTTCGGCAACCAAGGACTACTCTGGTGTGACCGGAAGCGTCCAGTTCGACAAGAGCAATCAAAATACCAAAATGGATACGGTCCACTACATGGAGACCAAGCCGGATCTGTCGTGGGAATCTTTAAGGTGGAATTAGTCCCGCGAAATGCTGAACGTCATCCTGCAGCAGGGGATTAACGGGATTGTTGTTGGCAGCCTCTATGTTCT
>JBPYFG010000064.1:0-2089 GCA_051986365.1 Xanthobacteraceae bacterium | reverse complement strand
GCGGCCGCGCTGGCGCTGTCGTCTGACCCGGTCTTTGATGACGGCACTTATTTGCGCATCAAACAAACCCTCCTTAGTTACTCGGATATCGAGGTACGCGGCGGCTGGCCGATCGTGCCCGCCGACGCCAAGATTGAGCCCGGAGCGAGCGGTCCGGCGGTGGCGCTGTTGCGCAAGCACCTCGTCATCACCGGCGACATGCCCTTCAGCGAGGAATCCGGCGACAGCTATGACGATGCCGTGACCGCTGCAGTGAAGAAATTCCAGCGGCGTCATGGCCTCGAGCCGAGCGGCAGCGTCGGCGCGCCGACGCTCAAGGCGCTCAATGTGCCAGTCGGGGACCGGATCAAACAACTCGAAGCGTCGCTCGAGCGGCTGCGCGGGATGGATTTCCTTTTTGCCGAGCGCTACGTCGTCGTCAACATTCCGGCTGCGTTCGTGGAAGCGGTCGCGCACGGAACGGTCGAGCGCCGCTATCGCGTCATTGTCGGCAAGGTCGATCGGCCGTCGCCGACGCTGACCGCTTACATCACCGCGGTCGATCTCAACCCGACCTGGACCGTGCCGCTATCGATCACCAAGACCGAGATCGCCAACCGGATGCGCAGGGATCCGAGCTATCTCAGCCGCATGCACATGCGGCTTCTCGGCGCGCATGACGAGGAGATCAGCCCGTCGAGCGTCGATTGGTCGATGAGCCGCTCACCCAATTTCACGGTGCGGCAGGATGCCGGCAATTGGAACGCGCTCGGCAATCTCAAGATCGACATGCCCAACCCGTACTCCGTGTACATGCATGACACCGATACTCGGAAATTGTTCGCCGACGATTACCGGTTCGATTCGCACGGCTGCAGCCGTGTCGACAATGTGCGCGATCTCGCCGCCTGGATCTTGCAGGACAATCCGCCGGGCTGGGATCGCACCGCGATCGATGCCGGCATCGCCACCGGCCAGACCAAGATCATCAACCTACCGCACAAGATACCGGTGGCTTGGGTCTATCTCACTGGCTGGGTGACGCGGGACGGCACCGTCGAGTTTCGCGAGGACGTCTACAAGCATGACGAGCGGCTCGACCGCGCCGGTCTCGCCGAAGCGGCGGCCGGTGGCTTCGTCGCACCAGTGTCGCAGACAGCGCCGCCAGCTTCGCCGCCGGCAGCGCCAGCGATTGTCACGCAAGCGTCCGGCCTCGACAGCAGATGATCCGCGGCGCGGCAAAAACCCGCCGACTGTTGCCGGACTGCTGCAGGAGCACTACTGCACGAGCTTTGCGCGTAGCTGCGTAAACTCGACGTCGCTGATGGATCCAGCTTGCTTCAGCCGATTGAGTTTTTCGATCTCGTCGGCAACGCTGAAGCCAACAACGCGCCGGAGTTCGTCGCGCGCTTGTTGGGCCTGCTGGACGTTGCGCTCGGCCATGCCTCGTCCCTGAAAGATCAAATAGGCGAGCACGCCCAGATAGGGAACCACGATCCAGGCTATGACCCAGAGCGCCTTGATCCAGCCGGAAATGTCGTGTCGCCGGAATAGATCGGCGGCAACGGTGATCAGCAGCCAGAACCACACGATAAAGACAAATATCGCGAGCGCATCCATTAGAAAATTTCGATAGGTAAAGCCTTCCTGAAAGAAGAACATCGGCTGCCTCCTGTCCCGCTATGGCCGAGTTGACCGTCTTTCTGCGTGCAATGCGCGTCTTTAGACGCGAAGAATTGCGAGCAATCATTGATTTCGATCAAAGTCGGCGGCCGCCGCAACCGCTACGGCCAGTATGGTTTGCGGCCCTGCGCGGCGGCGGGACGCCGAATACAATCAAGGGAATAGCTTCATGAAAGCTTACCTTGCTGCCTTGACGGCGCTGTCGGTGTTGCTGACAGCGTCGCAAGCACGGGCGCAAATGACCGTCGACGTCGCCAAGATCACCTGCCGGCAGTATTTGTTTGACCGGACCTTCAGTCCGCGCGCCCATGATCGCAAACTGGCTCAGCGGTTATTTCAATGGGCTGAAAAACAATACCGTGGTGGATCTCGGCGCCATGGCCAAGAACAAGGATAAAGTCGAGGATTATTGCCGCATGAATCAGGA
>JBPYFG010000063.1:0-2247 GCA_051986365.1 Xanthobacteraceae bacterium | reverse complement strand
GCAAGCCTTTGTACTGTGGCGTGAAGCCACATTTCGAGGCGACATTGACAATCAACAACACCTTACCACGATAGTCGGCGAGAGGGCGCTCCTCGCCCGTGCCGAGCCGGGCACTGAAATCGTGGATCGTCACAGCGGTTTTTGCCCCTAACATTTTGGGCCGTGGTCGCATGGTTGAAGCCTCGGCCGATTAGTGATTCTGGGCCTAGACGACATATCCGTAGGTCGCTTCTTCGCCCAATGCCTTGCACGCTTCGAGGCGATGCAAACGGTGAAAAGATGCAGGCGTCGAGCTTGCCCTTCCTTAGTCAAGTGCCGCAAAACGTTTGGTGCACGACTTGATCGGGCCGCGGCGGATCGACATAGCAGCCGAACACCGGTTGATCCTCGTAAGGCATGGAGAGCACCGTCAGCAGGGTCTCGAAAGGCGCAAAATTCCCATCGTTCACGGCTGCGGAGATCGCCTCCTCCACCAGATGGTTGCGCGGGATGAAAGCAGGATTAGCCGCACGCATCGCCGTGCGGCGCTGGTTCGCCTCTCCACGCTCCTCTGCAAGCCGATGTCGCCATCTCACCACCCAATCGTCGAAGGAGCTTGGATCGGTAAACAGGTTGCGCACAGCCGCGTCGTCGTCGGGGCCGGTAGCCGAGTCGCAGAGCCGGCGGAAGAACAAGGTGAAATCGACGCCGTTGCGGGCCATGCGCTCAAGCAGGTCTTGCGCTAGGGACAGATCGTCCGGCCGGGGTTGGAACAGGCCGAGCTTGCGGCTAAGTCCCGCGGCATAGGCCGTCTCGAAGCCGCTGGTGAATGCGTCGATTGCCTCTTGCGCCTCTTTGATGGCAGCGTCCTTGTCCTCTGCAAGCAGCGGCAAGAGCGTCTCGGCCAGACGGGCGAGGTTCCATTGGGCGATGCGTGGCTGGTTGCCGTAGGCGTAGCGCCCCATGTTATCGATGGAGCTGTAGACCGTCCCTGGGTGATAGACGTCCATGAAGGCGCAGGGGCCGTAGTCGATGGTCTCGCCCGCTATCGACATGTTGTCGGTGTTCATGACGCCGTGAATGAAGCCGACGAGCATCCAACTCGCTATCAGCGCTGCCTGACGCGAGATCACCAAGTCGAGGAGCGTGCGGTACCGCTTCGCGGCGTCAACTGCCTCTGGGTAATGCCGCGCGATTACGTGATCAGCAAGGCGCCGGATCGCATCCAAATCCCCCTGCGCCGCGAAGAACTGGAAGGTGCCGACGCGGATGTGGCTCGACGCGACGCGGGTCAGTACCGCGCCGGGCAAAGGCATCTCGCGCCAAACCGGCTCGCCGGTTGCCACAGCAGCGAGCGCTCGGGTCGTCGGAATCCCGAGCGCCGCCATCGCCTCGCTGACAATATATTCGCGCAGGACAGGCCCGAGCGCCGCTCGTCCGTCGCCCAATCGGGAAAACGGCGTCGGGCCAGACCCCTTGAGCTGGATGTCGCGGCGCACGCCATCGCGATCGATCACCTCGCCGAGAAGAATGGCACGCCCGTCACCAAGTTGAGGTACGAAACCCCCGAACTGGTGGCCCGCATAAGCCATGGCGAGCGGCTCGCCCCCCTTGGGCAGCCGGTTGCCGGCGAGGATCTCCACACCGTCCGGTGCGCCTAGCTTTTCTGGATCGAGCTCGAGATCCCAGGCGAGTTTCTTGTTCAGCCGAATTAGGCGGGGCGCGGCAACGGGAGTGGGCTCAAGCCGCGAGAAGAATCGGTCCGGCAGGCGGGCATAGCTATTGTCGAATGCGAAGAAATCGACTGCCTCGGTTTGTGCCGTCATGACTGTTCCAGCACGCGTTGCATGGACTTGTGGATCAACGCACCAATAGCACCGCGACGCTGACGTCGAGGTATAAATCGCATCCTCAAGAGCGGGAAGGGTTGTCGAAGACGCTCTTTCAACTTGCACCTTCGATCACGTCGCTCAGAAGCTGTGACCGCTCCGACGCCAGACGCTCGCTAGCCAGGGCTGTCTTTCGCGTGGCAGTCCGGCGGGGCGGTAATAGTGATTAATCTCAACGAATCCGGCGGCTGACACATAGCTGCGCCAAGTATCAAGGTCATGATACACGCCGTAGCGCCCGCCATTCCAGCCTTCTTCGTTGTGGCCGTGCGGGTTCGAGCTGAACAAAACACCGCCCGGTTTTAGACTTGCGTACAGTTCTAGCAACACACGCGGTAACTCCTGGCCGGGTACGTGAAACAGTGCAGCGTTGGCGAAT
>JBPYFG010000062.1:0-12382 GCA_051986365.1 Xanthobacteraceae bacterium | reverse complement strand
TTTCGGTCGGGGTCACGTCCGAGCTTGTGCGCGGCGACGTATTCTATTGGGGGCAATTGATGGCGGGCGCGCTGCTGGGCTCGATTCCGGTTGCTTTCATTTACTCGTTCTTCGTCGAGCACTACGTCGCCGGCCTTACCGGCTCAGTAAAGGGATAAGGTATGGCCCGCGTTCTGATCCGCAGCCTCAACAAGTTTTACGACGACTTTCACGCCGTCAAAGACGTCAACCTTGAAATCCGCGACAAGGAATTCGTGGTTCTGGTCGGCCCTTCCGGCTGCGGCAAGACCACGACGCTGCGCATGGTAGCGGGCCTCGAATCGATCACTTCGGGTCAGGTGTTGATCGGCGATACGGTGGTGAACGAGCTGCCGCCAATGGACCGCGACATCGCCATGGTGTTTCAGAATTACGCGCTCTATCCGCATATGAGCGTCTTCGACAACATGGCCTTCGGCCTGAAAATGCGGAAGGTCGACCGCGGCGAGATCCGCAAGCGCGTCTACCAGGCCGCCGACATCCTCGGCATTCGCGATTATCTTAACCGCAAACCCCGGCAGCTGTCCGGCGGGCAGC
Source organism: Xanthobacteraceae bacterium (assembly GCA_051986365.1). Lineage (GTDB taxonomy): Bacteria > Pseudomonadota > Alphaproteobacteria > Rhizobiales > Xanthobacteraceae > BOG-931. The sequence continues at coordinate 11,806 of JBPYFG010000062.1, read as the reverse complement.
GCCAGCGCGTGGCGCTCGGCCGCGCCATTGTCCGTCATCCGCAAGTGTTTCTGTTCGACGAGCCGCTTTCGAATCTCGACGCCAAGCTGCGCGTACAGATGCGCGTCGAACTGAAGAAACTGCACAACCGGCTCAACACCACCGCGGTCTATGTCACGCACGACCAGGTGGAGGCGATGACGCTCGGCGATCGCGTTGTGGTCATGCGGGGAGGGGTGGTGCAGCAGGTCGGCGAGCCGCTCGAACTTTACAACAAGCCGGTCAATCGCTTCGTCGCCGGCTTCATCGGCTCGCCGGCGATGAATTTTGCCTCCGTTCACGTGACCAACGGGACCGGCGGATTGCGGGCCGGCAATACCGGACTCGCAATCGACGTCCCGGCTGAAATCAGTTCGCGCCTTGCGCCTTATGCGGGCCGCGACGTGATCATGGGCGTGCGCCCAGAGGATTTGGCGGTCGCCAATGGCAGCGATCCGCCAGGACTCTGTTTCGAGGCCTTGGTGGAGGTCGTGGAGAGGTTAGGCGCAGAGAGTCTGCTCGATCTGCAGGTCGGCGAGCAGACCATGGTGGCGGCGGTCGAGCCGAATGTCCGCGCCAAGCGCGGCGACAAATTGCGCTTCGCGCTGCAGCCGGAGCGGCTGCATTTCTTCGATACCAATTCCGAAGCAGCGATCTAACCGCCGGCGGGTGCTGCTAACGTTTTCGGGTGTGACCTGCGGCCCGCAAACCTTCGCAAGGTGGCTTGGTGCGGCGCGCCAAATCAAAAGCTCAGTCGGCGTCTGGCCCGATACCGGACGATTTGTGCGCAGCGTTCCGCAAGGCAATTTGGTCCTATGCCGATTGGAACCCGGGCCTTCCCGAACCGGAAGTGACCTTGCGCGATCGGGTCTATGCAGTTAGCGCGCTGTGCGGCTTGGTCGACGAATTCCATGACCGGTTGGCCGAAGACATTTTCGACCGGCTGATGGCCTACCTGCGTGAGATCCGCTATACGCTGCTTCGGCAAAGGCTGGTCGCGGATCATTCCTACGCCGCTGCCGGGCAATGTTTTTTACGCTTGATCGAGGATCGGAAGCGGCACTTTTTGGTGCCTTGAAAACGCAAGGCGTGGTTGAAGGGAGACGGTCATGGCTTTACAAAAATTCATCATCGAACGCTATATTCCAAAGATTGGGACTTTCGAGCGGGAACAACTGCGTCAGGCCGCGGCGAAATCGAACGAAGTGCTGCGTCAGCTTGGTCCCGATATCCAATGGGTCGAGAGTTATGTTGCGGATAATAAAACCTTCTGCGTTTATCTGGCCAAAGACGAAGCCATCATTCGCAAGCACGCCGAAATCAGCGGTTTTCCGGCAAACAAGATCACCGCAGTGAAGAAGATGATCGATCCGACCACCGCCGCAGCCTGAACTTGTCGCGGCTACATTGCGGCAAAACAGCCCGAACCCCGCCCTTTAGGAAATATTCCAAAAACGGCTTGCGAATTTACGGCTGCCTTGCGTTGACGCAGCCATTCGCGCCGTGTCACGTTTTGAAGCCTGCCGCGGCGACCGGCCGACCAAATACGAACAATGACGGCGGGCCCGAGGAGGAACCAGCACATGGCGGCCCGACCGGCATGACGACGTCCCCGGCGCCGATACCTCAAACAACGGCGAGCGCCGCCGCGCCTTTGCTGGAAATTGCGCAGTTGACGATGCGGTTCGGCGGTATCGTTGCGCTCGAAAATGTCAGCTTTACCGTAAGCAAAGGTCGGATCGCGGGGCTGATCGGCCCGAATGGCGCCGGCAAAACCACATTGTTCAACTGCCTGAGCCGACTTTATCGGCCCGACCGCGGCGACATCCGCCTCAACGGCAGGTCGCTCCGACGCTGCGCGGCCTCCGACATTGCTGCGATCGGTATCGGTCGTACCTTTCAGAGTCCGGCCCTGTTCGCTTCCATGACGGTTCTCGACAACGTCAAAGTCGGCGGCCATGCCCGCGGCCGCAACGGCGCACTCATTGACACGGTCACGCTGCCTTCGGCGCGTCGCGAGGAACGTAGCTTCGACGACAGCGCGCGCGCCATGTTGGCCTTCGTCGGAATGGAACGGGAGGCGTCGCGACCGGCGGCGACTTTGGCTTTCGCCGCGCGCAAGCGCATTGAGCTCGCGCGCGCCCTTGCGGTACAGCCGTCGCTCTTGCTGCTCGACGAGCCGGCCGGCGGATTGAACCATGATGAAGTCGCCGAACTGGGCGCGCTCATTCGTTCGGTCCGCGATCGGCTTGGCATCAGTATCCTCTTGGTCGAACACCATATGGGCCTGGTCATGAGCCTTTCCGATCAGGTCGTGGTGCTCAATTTCGGCCGCGTCATTGCCGATGGCCCGCCGGAACAGGTGCGCGGCAATCCGGCGGTCGGCGAAGCCTATCTGGGGACGCGGCACTGATGGCGGCGATACTCGAATTGCGCGCGGTGAAGGCCTTTTACGGGCAGTCCGAAGTCCTGCACGGGATCGATCTCGTGGTGGAGGAAGGTGGCATGACCGTGCTGCTCGGCGCCAACGGCGCCGGCAAAACCACCACGCTGCGGGCGATCTGCGGCATGGTGCGCAGCGAAGGCGAGATCTTTTTCGGCGAACGCCGGTTGGAACGTTGCACCACCGAGCAGATCGCCGGCTTCGGCGTTGCCCATGTCCCGGAGGGACGCGGCACTTTCATCGGCCTGACGGTGGAAGAGAACCTGCGCATCGGCGGCTACACGGCCGGCCGGCCGGACGAAAAGATGCAACTCATGTACGGGTATTTTCCCATTCTGGCGCAGCGGCGGCGGCAACAGGCTGGCGCTTTGTCCGGCGGCGAGCAGCAGATGCTGGCGATTGCCCGCGCCTTGATGATGTCACCACGCCTTCTGGTGCTCGATGAGCCATCGTTCGGGCTCGCGCCGCGAGTCGTGGAAGCTATTTTTGCAATTGTTGAGCGGATCAAGCGCGAACAGCGTGTCAGCGTCCTTTTGGTCGAGCAGAACGCGAGCCTGGCGCTGGAAATGGCGGATCGCGCCTATCTGTTGGAAACCGGTTATGTCGTGACCTCCGGCAGCGCCAAGGCGTTGGCGGACGACCCCCAGATACGCCGCTCCTATCTCGGATATTGACGGCCAGCCGATGCATCAGTTCCTGCAACAGGTATTCTCAGGGCTCGCCGCCGGCGCCGTCTATGCCAGTCTGGCGCTGGCGTTGGTGATGATCTATCGCGCGACCGACCTGGTGAACTTCGCGCAAGGCGAGATGGCGATGTTCTCCACTTATATCGCCTGGACGCTCGTCAATGCTGGACTGCCGTTCTGGGCCGCGTTCGTGATCACGCTCGCGGTGTCGTTTGTCGGCGGCATGCTCATCGAACGGATTGTCATTCGCCCGGTTGAAAATGCGCCGATTCTCACCGCGGTGGTCGTCACCATCGGTTTGCTTCTGATCTTCAACGCGACCGCCGGCTGGATCTACAGCTACACCTTGCAGGAGTTCCCCAGTCCGTTTCCGGATCGCACCTTGTTCGGCGCGCTAATGACCACCCGCGACGTCGGCGTGATCGCGGTGACACTGGTGATGCTCGCCGCGCTGTTCTGTTTTTTCCGCTTCACCGCGACCGGGTTGGCGATGCGTGCTGCCGCTCAAAATCCGGAATCGGCGCGGCTATGCGGAATTCGCGTCGGCCGCATGTTGGCGCTGGGATGGGGCTTCGCGGCGGCGATCGGCGCCGTCGCCGGCATCATGGTCGCGCCGGTTTTGTTTCTTGACCCGAACATGATGGGCGGCGTGCTGCTCTACGCCTTTACCGGTGCGCTGCTAGGCGGCATTACTAGCCCCGTCGGCGCCGTGATCGGCGGCTTGATCGTCGGTGTGACGGAAAACCTGGTCGGTACATATCTGATCGCCAGTCAACTTAAACTGACGGTGGCGCTGATATTGATCATTCTCGTGCTGGTATTGAAGCCGAACGGTTTATTCGGCACGGCGGTCGTGCGGCGGGTTTGAATATGGCCGAAACCTTCCCTGTCGACGGCACTGCAAAGCTCGCGATGGAGCGCGAGTCGGCAATGGGCTTTGCCGCGTGGCGCTGGGCCGGCATCGCCGCATTGATCGCAGTTGCGGTGCTGCTGCCTTTCACCTTCAGCAATTACCACGTTTTCGAACTGACCCAGGTGATGATCTACGCCATCGCCGTGCTCGGGCTTAACATCCTCACCGGCTACAACGGGCAAATCTCGCTCGGCCATGGCGGCTTTTTCGCCGCGGGCGCCTACACCGCCGCCATTCTGATGCATCGCTATGGCGTGCCCTATTGGGCGACGCTGCCGCCGGCGGCGCTGGTCTGTTTTGCGCTCGGCGTGCTGTTTGGCCTGCCGGCGCTGCGCTTCGAGGGTCCCTACCTTGCGCTGGTCACCTTGGCGATGGCAGTCGCTATGCCGCAATTGCTCAAGTATTTCGACACCTGGACCGGCGGTCAGCAGGGCATCACGCTGGCCAAGCCGATACCGCCGCCGGGACTCGGCCTCGACCGCGATCGCTGGCTGTATTTTTTCGTTCTGGTGGTTCTCTTGATTGCGATGCGGCTGGCGGCAAACCTGCTTAATGGCCGCACCGGCCGCGCCTTCGTTGCCATCCGCGATCATCCGATCGCCGCGGCCGCCATGGGCATCAATACCGCGCGCTACAAGACGCTGGCCTTCGGCACGAGCACGCTATTCACCGGCATCGCCGGAGCGCTCGCCGCCATCGTGATCGGCTTTGTCGCGCCCGAAAGCTTCACCCTCTTCCTGTCGCTGTCGTTCCTGGTAGGCTCGGCAGTCGGCGGTATCGCGACGATTGGCGGCGCTATCATCGGTGGTTTTTTCATCGAGTTCGTACCCAATCTCGCTAACGACATTTCCGACGCCGCGCCGTGGGCTATTTATGGCCTGGCGATGTTATTGTTCATGTACACCATGCCGCGCGGCGTCGTCGGCACGCTCGGTCCTTGGCTCGCGCATGCAATGCAACAGTTTCGAACGGCGCGCCGCGCCGCGAAATGACTGGGGGAAAACTCAAAGGGAGGTTCATCATGGGAGTAAAGCAGCTAGTAATCAGCGGTTTGTGCGCCGCCGGTCTGGTTCTAACGACTACCGCTGTCTACGCCGCGGGCCAATACGGCCCGGGCGTAACCGATACCGAAATCAAGATCGGCAATACCAATCCCTATAGTGGCCCGGCCTCATCCTACGGGATCAATGGCAAAGTCCACGCCGCCTATTTCGCCATGATCAACGAAAAGGGCGGGATCAACGGCCGCAAGATCAACTACATCAGCCGCGACGACGCTTACAGCCCGCCGAAGACGGTAGAGCAGGTGCGTCAGCTAGTGGAGCAAGACAAGGTATTCTTGCTGTTTGGCACGCTGGGCACGCCGCCGAATATGGCGATCCACGGCTATCTGAACGAGAACAAGGTGCCGCAACTGTTTGTCGCCACCGGCGCCGACCAGTGGAACGATCCCAAGCACTTTCCTTGGACCATGATGTGGCTGCCGAGCTACGGCATCGAGTCGCATATCTACGCGAACTACATCCTCAAGAACTTGCCGAACGCCAAGATCGCTGTGCTCTACCAGAACGACGATTACGGCAAGGATTATCTCAACGGGTTGCGCGCTGGGCTCGGCGACAAGGCGGCCAAAATGATCGTGGCGACGCAATCTTATGAGACCACCGATCCGACGATCGACCAGCAGGTCGTTGCGCTGCAGGGAAGCGGCGCCGACGTGCTGCTGACCGCGGCAATTCCGAAATTCGCCGCCCAGACCGTTCGCAAAGTCTATGACATCGGCTGGAAGCCCACGCACTTCCTCAACTCGGTCGGAAATTCGGTTGGTACGGTGATGAAGCCCGCCGGGCTGGAGAAAGGCGTTGGCACCATCTCCGCCACCTTCATTATGGATCCGACCGATCCACGCTGGCAGAACGACCCGGGATACAAGGAGTGGCTCGCGTTCATGAACAAAGCCGGGCTCTCCGCCAGCATCACCGACGTCCAGGCCGCGATCGGCTATGCCTATGCGCAGACCATGGCCGAAGTGCTCAAGATGTGCGGCGATAACCTGACCCGTGAGAACGTGATGAAACAGGCGGCGAGCCTTCATGATCTCAAACTGCCGCTGATGCTGCCTGGCATTACGCTCAACACCAGCGCCAACGACTTCGACCCGATCAAACAGATGCAGCTGCAGAAGTTCGACGGCACGACCTGGCAGCTGTTCGGCGACGTGGTGTCGGGTTCTGGTACCTGATCGACTCGTCATTGCGAGCCAACGGGTCCGGCCCGAAGGTCGGGGTCCCCATCGCGCTCGCGCGATGGGGACCCCGTGCCGGCCCGATGACAAGCTCCGCGGGGCAATCCAGCCTCCGCCCTGACCCCTTCCCCGCTTGGGGGAGGAAAGGGTGGGGGAATTGCTTCGTCGCCCCCAACGGGGGCTCCTCGCAATGACCGTCTTGCGCAGCGTTTACCGTTCCGGCTCGATCACGATTGGCGCGTCGAGCTGCAGACGCCGCTTGGCATCAAGTCTGGCATCGATTCCAGCCATCCAGTTGCCAGCTTGCGACAGCGGGATGACGTCGACTTGCCAGCTGCCGTCTTGAGCCTGCGCTGCGGGCCACGTGATTGCTTGGCCCCCTGGAGGTGTCAGCGTGAATGTCAATCGTTCGGCTGCGAGCGGTTCAAAGTCGTCATTCCATAGCCGAATGGTGGCGCGCGCCGTGCCGACACTGCCCGGCATAATGGTGACGTCGGCCATGCCGGCGTTGGAATGGATGTGAACGAAAGCGGCGCCTTCGGGAATCGCCGCATTGTGGTGCGTGTGGCTTGCCGGCGCCATGGCGCCGAGAAAGCCGACCACTGCGACTGCGGCGAAGCCCAATCCGCTTTCGGCCAGGCTGGTATGGTACAGGCGGCGAACGGTGCCTGCGCTCGCCAGCCGCGGCGTCAAATAGAAACGATTGATCGTAGCGAGAGCAATCATCGCCGCAAACAGGCCGATCTTGATCAGAACGAGCTGACCGTACGATGTCGCGAAAAGATTATTGAGGGTCCCGACTTCATACCAGCTATTGGTGATTCCGGAAGCCAACAGCGCGCTGACGCTGATAACGCCAAGCAGCGAAAATCTTTGCACCGCGATCGCAGTCACAGTGGCCCAGCGCGGCTCTTTCCCCCGCCACGCGGCATCGAGCAGCATGGCGAGCGGCGGTAGACCGCCGAGCCAGGCGCCAGCAGCCAGCAAGTGCAGCGCGTCGGCGGCCAGAGGAAACTCACCGGCGGTGCCGGGCGTGGCGCCAGCATGCCCGGTCCAGGCTGGCCCGATCAGAACGGCGATGGCGAGAACGACCGCGCCCGCGCTCCATAGGCCGCGATCGGCACTGCGCCTCACTATCGGCAACAAAGCGGCGAGGAGGGCTGCCGCACCCAATCGCGCCAGCGAGACTTGACCGAAGCGGGTTTCGCGCGCGACCGTCCACAGGCCGCCGTCGCGCCAGCCCTCCGCGATCGGCGCGGCATAAATGTCGCTGGCGAGCAGGACGAGCCAGATCGCGCCGGACACCGCCGCCATGGCCAGGCTCGCCCATACCAGCCAAGACCAGCGGCTGCGCAAGCGGGTGATGTCCGGATGGAGCATCCCGGCCGCGGCAGCAAAGGCTGGCGCCGCCACCATGACTTCAAAGATCACCGCGCCCGCCGCGATGATTGTGGCGGCGAAATGAAGGGCGCGGACGTAACCGAGCGGATCGCCCAAAGCTATCGGCCGCCGACGGTGAAGGTGAAGCTCCCTTCCGTCTTATGCGTGTCGACCGACAGCGCCTGCCAGCGCACCCGGTAGGTGCCCGGCGAGAGCGATTTCAGACCAACGCGCATGGTATTGCCACTGATCTGAGGCTTGCCTTGGTCGACGCGCGCGCCGCCGGCATTCGTCACCTGGACGGAACTGAAAGCCGACTCGAGGTTCTGCGTGAAAGTCAGCGAGACCTCGCGCGGCGCGCTCGCCGCGGTGCTCCCCACCGGAGGGCTGGCGTGGTCAAGCACAGCGTGGGCATGGGCAGCGACGCTGCCGAACGGTACCAACAACAGGGCAATGATAAGAAGACGTAGTCGCATGATCGTGCCTCAGAATTTGAGTTGTTGCGGAGGAGCCGAGCTGCCGCCGAGCAACGGGCGGCCGATCGTGGTCGGGAACATGTCGTCAAGATAAAGGTGCAGCTGGCCGAGGAAACCGACGCCGGTGCCGCTGGCTCGGTTGACTGGAAATACAGCCTCCGCGCCCACCTGGAAATAGGTACCGACCCAGATCACCCCTGGATTGATCGTGCCGGTGGTCAAGCCGCTGTTGCCGAAATTGTTGGCCACCGGCGTTGAAAGCTGCATCTCGACGATCGGAATGAGGTGATTGATGAAGTCAGGTAGCTGGTAGTCGCGAATTTCCGATTTCAGATACGGCATGCTGTATTGGATCGATGCGCCATAGAACAGCACCTGCGGAATGAAATTGCCGGTATCGACATCGAACGAGCGGGTCGGTATCTGGTAACCGATCTGCCCGGTGACGGCGAAGGCGCGTAGCCAGCCGAACGAGTCGGGCAGATCGCCAAATCCTTTGCCGAAATAGAACGTCGGCGTAAGCGTCGACCATGGCGTCGCCAACCCGGAATCGACGGCGCCGGTGCCGCCCCAATCGACGATGAGTCCTAGCAGTAGCGCCAGTTCATGCGGACCATCCTTGAGGAGCTGGTACTGCAGCGTGGTTTCGAGATTGCCGAATCCCGCTTTGGTAAAGCCGCCCGGCTGGTGAATGTTCGACCAGGTGTCGCCGATCGAAATACCGAGATCCTCGGTGATCCGTTTCGATAGTTCCGCTGAAATGTCCCACTCGGTCGCAGCCGGCACGTCGCCGGTCTTCGACCAGGCGACGGTCGGCAAGGACATTTCATCGGCGACGCAAGGATCGTCGATCGCGAGCGTCGCCGGCAGAAAACGCGGGCCGACGAAACAGTGCGCAAAGGCCTCGGCGGCCGAGAGCGCGACGAAGAGGAGCGCTAACGCGAATGCGCGCGAGCAACTCGAAGAGCGAAGCATCAATAACCTCCATTGGCGCTTAACCGGATGGCAGCCGCCTGCGGCCGCCAGCTTTCACAGCACCGGGGGAGGACCTCGCGAGCGATGAGCATTGAATTTCGTGCCGACGATCCGGACGGCGCGCGCTGGCAGATCGAGCCGCGTGAGCGCGGATTGCGAGAGCTGGGCGGCCGAAACGGTCGGCGCAATAGCCATCGCCAACGAAGTGATGCAACCGACACAGGATTTGATGCAAAGGTTGCCGTTATTGTCCGGCGAGGCCGGCGCCGGCTCATCGCCAGGACTGCTGTGGCAGATGATCACATCTGGCTGGGCGACGGCTCCGGCTGCGGCCTGTGCGGCGACAAAACTCGCGATCAATCCCGCAAACGCGATCGCGTAAGCTGCGATGAGCGCGATAACGCGCTGCCGCAACCGGCGCTTCGCGAACGTGGTGCGCACAAACCCTCTCCGACCCCTCGTCGAGTACCAACAATCTAGCGACAAAGAAATTCCCCCGCCAGTGGGAAAGCCCTGTCGCAATTGCGCCGGGGCTGGGTTCAATGCAGAATTCATCGACATGCCAGGCGGTTGATTGTCATCCCCCGACAAAACAGGCCGGAGTCGACGACCATGCGCACCCTTGTTCTTACGTTTATTGTCCTAGCGGGATTAGCCGCACCGGCAGTCGCGCAAAAGGCCGAGATTGAAGCGGCCAACGACAAATGGGTCGCGTTTTTCAACAAAGGTGATTTCGACGGCGTGGCCTCGCTCTACACCGCTGACGCCACAGCCTTTCCGCCCGGTTCGGGAATGGTGAAAGGCAGGGCGGCGATCGGCGCTATGTGGAAAGGCATGGCGGAACAGATGACAGATCCGAAAGTAACGACCATGGACGTCAAACGACTGGGCCCTGCCGCGGCGCGTGAGATCGGCGCTTTCAGCTTGAAGACAAAAGCCACAACGCCAAAAGAAGTGACCGGCAAATACGTCGTGGTCTGGGAGAAGGTCGGCAGAGATTGGAAGCTTGCGACTGACATTTGGAACGAGGGCAAATAACTGCGCCCCGGGACCTTTACAGGACGGCATCATGACATCGACCGAGACCTTCCATTCCCTGATGCAGCCCGGCCGCGTCCACCGCCGGCTTTATACCGATCCGGCAATCTTCGAAGCGGAAATGGAACGGATCTTCGGTCGGGCCTGGATCTATGTCGGCCACGAGAGCCAGGTGCGCAAGCCCGGCGACTATGTACGGACCTTCATCAGCCGCAAGCCCGTGGTTCTCGTTCGCGACGCCGAGGGGGAAATTCGCGTCATCCATAATCAGTGCGCCCATCGCGGTTCGCTGGTCGTCGCCAATGACAAAGGCAATACCGACGAATTTCAGTGTTGCTATCACGGCTGGACCTACCATCTGGACGGTCGGCTCAAGGCGGTGCCGTTGCAACACGGCTATCCGCGCGACTTCGATCCGAACAACCCGAAGACGGCGATGGTGTCCGCGGCGCGGGTGAAAAGCTACCGCGGTTTCGTGTTTGCCAGCGAGGCAGCCGAGGGCCCGTGCCTGGAGGAATTCCTCGGCCATATGACGACGTCCTTCGACGACATCATCGATCGCGCACCCGACGGCGAGATTGAGGTTGCGGGCGGCACGTTCAAGCACGCTTACGAGGCTAATTGGAAGCTTTATCTGGAAAACCTTTGTGACGCGGCGCATCCGCTATTCACGCACCGCTCCTCGATCGATGCCGCGCAACAGCAGTCCGATGCGGTCTATTCCGATGGTTCGGGAGAAATCGCGATCCGGCAAATGCGCCAGAACGGCGCTCCCTATAGCTTCTGGGAATCCCAGGTCGGCATCTGGACCTATCCGAACGGGCACTCCTATCTCGGCGACTACCACGACGACGCCAAGCTGGTGGCGGCGCTGAAAGACCCGGTGTTTCGCGATTACATCGCGGCGATGGAGAAGAAGAAAGGCAAGGCGGAAACCCGCCGCGTGCTCGAAGTGCGGCGGTGGAACAGCAACATCTATCCGAACCTCTCGTTCATGAGCCAGTTTCAGCAGCTGCGCGTCGTGCATCCGATCGCGGTCGACCGCACGGTGGTTGCGACCTACAATTTCCGGCTCAAAGGTGCGCCGGAACGAATGTTCCGCAACACCATTAGTTTCGCCAATACGGTGAACGGCACCGGCTCGCTCGTGCTCACCGACGATCTCGAGATCTACAATCGCATCGGCATGGGATTGTCGAGCGAGGGCGCGGAATGGATCGAGATCGGCCGGGGCCTGCAAAGCGACGCTGCGGCCGCGCACGGCGGCCGGCGCGGTATAAACTCGACCAGCGAAGTCTATATCCGCAATATGTTCGACGCCTGGCTGCATTACATGACCAAACCCCGCACCCAAATGCGCGCCGCCTCCTGATCGATCAATGGCCAGAAAGCCGAAACGCCCGCCGCGATCGCCAGCCATCCGCGCGCGCCGGCCGATTGCGCGGCGGCCGCGGAGCACGCCGCCACTCGCCGCAGGACTCGATCTGCACCGTTGCGACCAATTCCTGATCCATGAAGCGCGCCTGCTCGACGAAGGAAAATTCGACGGTTGGCTCGCGCTGTTCACGCCGGACGCCTGGTATTGGGTGCCGAGCGAACCCGATCAGCCGGATCCACACGAAACCGTTTCGC
>JBPYFG010000061.1:0-2107 GCA_051986365.1 Xanthobacteraceae bacterium | reverse complement strand
GATCTCTACGCGAATCTGGCGAGTTTTTGCCGTCAAGATTATCCCGCGCCGGTGCAAATCGTGTTCGGCCTCGCCGATCCGGCCGATGCTGCTGCCGCCGTCGTACGCAAGCTGATCGCTGACTTTCCAGATTGCGATCTTGAATTGGTGATCAATGCGCGCCGCCACGGCGCCAATGCCAAAGTCTCGAATCTCATCAATATGCAGCCGACCGCGCGGCATGAGATCATTGTGATCGCCGACAGCGACATCGCCGTTCCGCCCGATCATCTCGCGAATGTTGTGGCGAACCTTGGCGAGCCGGGCGTTGGACTGGTGACGTGTCTCTATCGTGGCCTCGGCGCGACTGGAATCTGGTCGCGGCTCGCCGCGGCCGGCATCGATTATCACTTTCTGCCGAACGTGCTGATCGGGCTCAAACTCGGCCTTGCGACCCCTTGCTTCGGCTCCACCATTGCGCTGACCAGGACGACGCTGGCCAAGCTCGGCGGGCTGCAATTGGTCGCCGATCAATTGGCCGACGACTACGCATTGGGCATGGCCGCGCGCCACGCGGGACTGCAGGTCGCAATTGCGCCTTTCATCGTCACCCATGTCTGCGCTGAGCAATCGTTGCGCGAATTGTTGCTTCACGACATTCGCTGGGCACGGACCATCCGCGCCGTGCATCCTTTCGGATTTGCCGGCCTGGCCGTTACCTATGCGGTACCGTTTGCCGTGATCGGCTTTCTGCTCGGCGGGCTGACGCCAGCCGCATGGGTTGTTGCTGCGGCGCTGGCCTGCCGTTTCGCCCTGCAAGCCGAGTTGCATCGCCTGTTCCAGCTGAGCAATGGTTGGAGCATATTGCAGGGTCATTTCTGGCTTGGTCCCATTCGCGATGTCTTGTCGTTTGTCGTATTTGTAGCGAGTTTTTGCGGCCGCGGTGTCGAATGGCGCGGCCGCCGCTATGGTGTGAGAGCCGACAGCACGCTGGCTCGTTACGGTGAGGCGGAATCGTGATGCGCACATTGTTTCTGCAGGCGCCTTCATTCGAGGGCTTCGATGGCGGGGCCGGCTCGCGCTATCAGGCGCGCCGCGAAATCCGCTCGTTCTGGTATCCGACCTGGCTGGCGCAGCCGGCCGCTTTGGTCGAGAACAGCACGTTGATCGATGCGCCGCCGCATCGTTTGAAGCTGGCGCAGATCGCGGACAGGGCGCGCGATTTCGACCTTGCCGTGCTGCACACCTCCGCGCCGTCATTTGCTTCCGATGTCGAAACCATAAAGGCGCTCAAAGCGGTCAACCCGGCGCTCAAGGCCGGATTCGTCGGCGCCAAAGTCGCGGTCGATCCGGCCGGCAGCCTGAAAGCGTCCGGAGCGATCGATTTCGTGGCTCGCAACGAATTCGACTTCACCATCAAGGAAATCGCCGATGGCCGGTCGTGGAGCGAAATCGCCGGGCTGTCCTATCGCAATGCCGAAGGCGTGATCGTGCATAACGAGGAGCGCGCCACCCTCGAAAACATGGATCTGTTGCCGTTCGTCACCCCGGTCTACAAACGTGACCTCGACATCAAGAGCTATTTCATCGGCTATCTGAAGCATCCCTACATTTCGATCTATACCGGCCGCGGCTGCAAATCGCGCTGCACGTTCTGTCTGTGGCCGCAAACGGTCGGCGGCCACCGCTACCGCACGCGCTCGGTCGAGCATGTCATCGCGGAAATCGCCTGGGCCAAAAAAGCTTTCCCCGAGGTCAAGGAATTCTTCTTCGACGACGATACCTTCACCGACAACCTGCCGCGCGCCGAGGCGATCGCCAAGGAGCTGAGCAAGCTCGGCGTCACCTGGTCCTGCAACGCCAAGGCGAATGTCCCTTACGCGACGCTGAAAGTTTTGCGCGACAATGGTCTGCGGCTGCTTCTGGTCGGTTACGAATCCGGCAATCAGCAGATCCTGCACAACATCAAAAAGGGCATGCGGGTCGATGTCGCCCGCAAATTCACCAGCGATTGTCACACGCTCGGCATCACCATTCACGGCACTTTCATCATGGGTCTGCCGGGTGAGACCAAGGAAACCATCGAGGAAACCATCCACTTCGCCACCGAGATCAATCCGCATACGAT
>JBPYFG010000060.1:0-6048 GCA_051986365.1 Xanthobacteraceae bacterium | reverse complement strand
TGAGCAGCCGCTCGGAAGCCGAAATGGCGCGCGCCATGGCTGCGGCGCTTGCCGACGATGAATCGGCGACGGCGGCCGATGTGTACAGCCGCGTTCGGCAGGCTTTCCCGTCTGCACCTTTGAGCGCCCGTGTCGGCGCGCTTGCTATGTTGATGGACAGGATTCGCCGCCCTGCCCACTAAAGCGCAATGCGATTAGGCTCAATCGCCATTTCGCTTTAGCTTGTTTTCTGAGCATGATCTTTTCGGAAAGCCGGTTCCCACTTTTCCGGATCATGCACCAACGGCCGCATCACAATCCCAGATAGGCGCTGCGGACACGATCGTCGGCCAGCAATTCGGCGCCGGGGCCGCTCAAAGTGACGCGTCCGTTTTCCAAAACATAAGCGCGGCTTGCGAGCTTCAGCGAAAGCGCGACGTTCTGCTCGACCAAGAGACAGGTCACTCCGTCGCGATTGAGATCGCGAATGGTGTCGAGCAATCGATGAACAATGGCCGGGGCGAGCCCAAGTGAGGGCTCGTCGAACATGATGAGCTGCGGCGCACCCATCAGGCAGCGAGCAATGGCCAGCATTTGCTGCTCGCCGCCCGACAATGTACCAGCCGGCTGACGCACGCGCTCCGCCAGCACCGGAAACAGCGCCAGCACCCGCTCGCGGTTTTTCGCTCTACCGGCGCGGGCGCGCGGCAGCATGGCGCCGATGTCGAGGTTTTCATCGACAGTCAAAGTCGGAAAGATCTGGCGGCCTTCGGCCACCTGCCCGATACCAAGATTGCAGATGCGGTGGCTCGGCCAACCCAGGACATTTTCGCCGCGAAATACCACCCGGCCGCTGGCGGATCGGTTCATCCCCGCGAGCGCGCGAATGAGCGTCGTCTTACCGGCGCCGTTGGCGCCGATAATCGCAACGATCGCGCCGTCTTCGACATCGAGCGACACGCCATCGAGCGCCTGCACGTCGCCATAGAAGACGTCGAGCTGTTCGACATGCAGCATCAAACCGGCTCCGCACCGAGATAAGACTGCACGACGGCTGGATCGCGAACGATAGCTTCCGGCCTGCCTTGCGCAATCGCAATTCCATGATCGAGCACCAATACGTTGGACGCCAGCGCCATCACTGCGCGCATGACATGCTCGATCAAAACAATCGTCAATCCGTCGTCGCGGTTAAGCGTGCGCAAGATCGCAACCATGCGGTCGCTTTCGGTCGGGCGCAATCCGGCCATAACTTCATCGAGCAGCAACAGCTTCGGTTCGGTCGCGAGCGCGCGCGCGACCTCAAGGCGCTTTCGATCCGGCAGCGTCAGCGTGGCGGCGATCCGGTTACGCTGCTCAAAAAGGTCGAGCCGCCGCAAGAGTTCGCTCGCGCGCGTGCGCGCCTTGCTGACGTCGCGATTGTGCAGGAGCGCACCAACGATAACGTTGTCCTCGACGGTCAAGGCGGGAAACGGGCGCACGATCTGAAAAGTGCGGCCGATGCCGCGCCGGCAAATCGCATCGGGGGGCAAACCGCCGATCCCTTCGCCGGCAAAGCTGATCGAACCTTGATCGGGCGCGATCGCGCCGGCAATCATATTGAATAGTGTGGTCTTGCCCGCGCCATTGGGGCCGATGACCGCGAACAGCCCGCCGGCCGCCACGTCGAAAGTGACGTCGTCCACGGCAACAAGGCCGCGAAACCGCTTGCTCACACTTTGCAGAGAAAGCAGCGCACTCATCGCCGCCCCTCCTCCACCCCGATCAGCCGCGCCAGCCAAGGCCAGACGCCGTCGGGCAAAACGACAACGACCACCAGCAGACAAATGCCGTAGAAAACCTGCTTCGCACCCGGCAGATCGAAGCCCAAGGCCACCAGGGCGGTATTGAGCGCTTCGGCGAGTCCGGTGAGGACGAAGGCGCCCAGGATTGGCCCGAACAGCGTGCCGATGCCGCCGATGATTGGGCCGAGAATCATCTCGATCGATCGGGAAATATTGAAGACCTGTTCCGGGAACAAGTTGTTGTAGAAAAACGCATAGAACACGCCGGCGAAGGAGGTAATGACGGCCGAGATCATCACCGCGGCCATCTTGTAGCGGAAACTATCGATGCCGACCGCACGCGCCGCTTGTTCGTCTTCGCGGATGGCAAGCCAGCAATAACCCACGCGGCTTTTCAATAACGCACGGCAGAGTACAAAAACGAGCGACGCGGCAGTGAGGATCACATAATAAAACATCGTCGGATTGCCACGCAGATGCCACAGATCGTTGTGCGCATATTGCGCGACCGGAAGAAATAATCCCGCCGAGGCATTGACGAAATCCAAGTGGTCGAAGCCGATCCGCGCAAATTCGGCAAAGGCGATCGTCAAAATCGCGAAATAAACACCGGCGACGCGGAAGCGAAACGCGAGAAATCCAATCGTAGCGCCGCAGGCCGCGGCCACAGGCATGGCAGCGAGAAATCCGAGCCACGGAGCGACATCGAAGCGCGCAAACAGCACCGCGGCAATATAGCCACCGAAACCGGCGTAGATCGCATGGCCAAGCGAAAGCTGCCCAGCAAATCCCATCATGATATTCCAGGCCTGGCCGGTAAAGGCGAAGTAGAGAACAACGATCAGAACGGTCAGCAGATAGTCGTTGATCAGCCAAGGCGCGATCAAAAGAAGTGCGAGTAAAATACCGAGCAACATTCTTGCCCGAGGGGTGACGTCGCCGAACACTGATGCGGCCACGGGGGCGAAACGATCGGCGAGATAAGCGGGCGTCTTGGTCTCGGCGGCCATCAGATCGATCTTCTGCCAAGAATTCCCTGCGGTCGAAATAACAGCACCAGGACGAGAATAGCGAAGGCGAACATGCTCTTGGCTGAAGGCGTGAACAGGAGCCCGGCTAAGGCTTCGGTCACGCCGATCAAGAGGCCGCCGAGAAGCGCGCCCGCCATCGAGCCGAGCCCGCCGGTAATGACAATGACGAAGGCCAGCAGCGTATAGGTCGGACCGATAATCGGCGTGACGTCGACGATCAAGGTCATCATGACGCCGGCGGCGCCGACGCAGGCCGCGCCGATGCCGAAGGTCAGCGCGTACAGCCGCTTGACGTCGAGACCGACGACGAGCGCGCCGGTATAGTTATCCGCGCAGGCGCGTATTGCCTTGCCGAGCGGCGCAAATCGGAAAAACGCGAATAGCAGCGCGGCGACGACGATCGCTGCGGCGCCGGCATAGAGTTTGGTTGCGTCGACGATCAGCGCTCCAACCTGAAAACTATCGAAGGCATAGGAGGTTTGCACCGTTCGCGCGTCCGGACCGAATAGAATCAAAAGCGTGTTGACGATAATGAGAGCGAGCGCAACCAGGAGCAGAAACTGACTGTGCTCAGGCCGGTTGATGAAGGGATTGATCAATCCGGATTGCAGGGCATAACCGAACACGAACAGGACCGCCGCGATCGGCACAAGCATAACCAGCGGATCGAGATTGAGGCTCGAGAACAACAGCACTGTCAGATACATTGCGATCGACATCATTTCGCCGTGGGCGAAATTGACCACGCGCACGACGCCAAAAATGACGGAAAGGCCGAGCGCCATCAGGGCATAGACCAGGCCCGTCAAAATTCCGGCAACGGTTACGTTCAGATAGACATCGATCGGCACCGCCCGGCCTCAGGCGCGGTTCTGGTAAGACGCCATCGGCCATTCCGGCTTGGCATTCGCCGCGGCTTTCGGTGCCAAGGTCACGAGCTTGCCGCCGCGATTCTGGATCGTGCCGCATTTGAGCTTGTCGTTTTGGCCCTTGGCGTTGAACGCGATGCCGGGTCCGATGCTGACATTGTCGGTGATGTTGGTGGTGCGGATGGCATCGGCCAATGCCTTCGGATCGCTGCTGCCGGCGCGCTTATAAGCATCGGCGGCAATCAAAAGCGCCTCAAATGTATAGACATGATTGGTGCTCAGGTTGATGCCCGGATAGGCCTTGGCGAGAGCGGCGTCGAGCACTTTGGTGAGTTTCTTGTTCGGATCTTGAAATGGAACCAAGCTGATCGGGCCGTTTGAGAGTTTGCCGAGGGTCTTGAGGTATTGATCCTCATACCAGCCCGGTCCCATGCTCAAGATCGCCTGCGGCGTCCAGCGCTGTTTCACCAATTCTCGCGTGATCAGCATCGCATCGTTAAGCCGGCTGACCACCAAGAGCGCATCGGCATTGGCGCCCTTGGCTTTGGCGACTTCGACGGACAGATCGCGCGCGGTCGGATCGTAGGCGATCTCTTCGACGATCTTATAAGGCATGTTGAACTTCGGCATCACCGCGTTGATGCCCTTTGACATTGCGGTGCCGAACGTATCGTTGACGTGCATGTAAACGACGGACTTGGGCGCCGCGCCGATGATGTCGAACAATTCCAGTTGATTCTCAAAAGCGCTGCTGAGAATCATCTGCGCCGTGAGGAAATTCCGGAACACGAACTTGTAACCCTGCTCGGTAATGTCCGGCGCTGCGGCGATATTGATAACGAACGGGATCCCCTTCTGCTCGGCGACTTGGGCAATCGCGGTCGTCTGGCCCGAGTCGAAGGCGCCGACCAATAGTTGAGCGCCATCATTGATAAGCTTCTCGGCGCGTTCGCGGGCGACATCGACACTGGATTCGGTATCGGCATTCATCACCGCCAGTTCCGGCAGGTTCAAGGACTTGAGAATGCCCGGCGCGATGTCGACGCCGCGCTGGCAGTCCTGCCCGATACTGGCTTCGAAGCCCGACCGCGGCAGCAAAACGCCGACTCTCAGCGGCGGACGACCGCCGGCGCCTTGGGCGCGCACGATGCCAGGCGCGGCCAGACTTGTTGCGCCGGCAACGGCGCTGGCGAGCAGATCACGGCGGCTGAGATGAATGCGGCGCGGCATGGCGATCTCCTCCTTATGTTTGGCAAAATGCTAGAAAATGACCGTGCTGGCGGCAAGCCTTTGGTCAATAAGCCTCTGGTCAAACAGGCACGCAAATAGCTGTTCGAGGCTAAATCACCCAGCAAATACTCGCGCCACGGCGTCGGCAATTCGCAACAGCCGGTGGTCCTTCCCGTTGCGCGCGACCAGCATCAGGCCGACCGGCAGGCTTGCCGAAAGCGGCAGGGAAATCGCGCACAAATCGAAGAAATTCACCATGCCGGTGTTTCGCAGCACCGCCGCGTTGCGCTGGGCGAAAACCTTCGGATCGTCGACCTCAGCGATGGTCGGCGCGACGATTGCGGTCGTGGGTATGACCAGCGCGTCGAGCCCGTCCAGCCGGGCATCCATCGCCCCAATAAGCCGGCGACGCTCCCGCAAGGTTTCGGCAAGAACCGCCTCGCTCACCGCGCAGCCGCGTTCGATACGGATGCGAACATTCGGGTCGATATCGGCCCCCCGCCGGTGCAGCCGGTCGCGATGAACGGCACACGCCTCCGGCGGGATTATGCCGCCCTTTTCATTCAACGCGCCCCAGTCATCAAGCAGCGGCAGGTCCTCATGGCTGATCCGGGCGCCGCCCGCATCGAGGCGCGCGATGGCAGCCTTGAACGTCGGAGCGACAATATCGTCGAGCCGCTCCAACAGGAGCCCTTCGGGGAGGCCAAAGCGGAGGCCGACAATCGCGTTCGGCTCGAGTGGCATAAATTCTTCTCCGGCCATGATCGCATCCGCCTTAGCGCAATCGGCGACGCTGCGCGCGATCGGTCCTACGGAATCGAGCGTCTTGCTCAGCGGAAAAGCGCCGTCGGTCGGAACGCGCTGGCGGCTTGGCTTGAAACCGACCAGACCGCATAGAGCGGCAGGAATCCGCACCGACCCGCCGGTATCAGTGCCGATCGCTATGTCGCACATGCCGTCGGCAACGGCGACCGGCGCGCCGGCTGAGGAGCCGCCCGGTACGCGGCGACGATCGCGCGGATTGCCCGGCGTGCCGAAATGCGGATTGGCGCCGATCCCAGAAAATGCGAACTCGGTCATATTGGTCTTGGCGACGATGACCGCGCCCGTCTGACGCAGCCGCTGCACGATGACAGCATCGGAAACTGCCGGCGC
>JBPYFG010000059.1:0-9031 GCA_051986365.1 Xanthobacteraceae bacterium | reverse complement strand
CGAGGCCTTCGCCAAGGAGGTCGAGGCGGAATGGCAAAGCATCAAGGACGGCGCGCTGGTGCTCGAACCGGCCATGGTGACCGATATTGCCAGCCGCTTTCGTTACCCGGACTACGCGAGTTTGGACGATAGTCCTGCCGCGCTTGCCGCGGCACGGCGTACCGACTCCGGCTTCGGCGTCTGGCTCGGCAATTGCGTGACCAATCATAAGGTGCCCGGCTATGGCATCGTGACACTGTCGCTCAAGCCCGAAGGCGGTACGCCGGGCGACTGCACCGCCGCGCAGATGGACAAGCTTGCCGATCTCGCCGACCGCTATTCGTTCGGCGAGGTACGCGTCGGCCACGAGCAAAACCTGGCCTTGCCGCATGTCGCGCAGCGCGATCTGCCGGCGCTGTGGCGCGAACTCAGCGCCATCGGTTTGGCGCGAACCAACGTCAATCTGGTCTCGGACATTATTTCCTGTCCCGGGCTCGATTATTGCAGCCTTGCCAATGCGCGCTCGATTCCGATCGCGCAGGAAATTACCCGGCGCTTCCACGATCTTGACCGGCAGCGCAGTCTCGGCCGTCTGCACATCAATATTTCCGGCTGCATCAATGCCTGCGGCCACCATCACGTCGGCCATATCGGCATTCTCGGCGTGGAGAAAAACGGCGAGGAGTTTTATCAGATCACGCTCGGCGGCAAGGCCGACGAAAATGCGACGCTCGGCACACTGATTGGCCCGGCCGTGCCCTACGCACAAGTGGCCGATGTGGTGGAAGACATTGCCACGGCCTATCTCGATCTGCGCGATAAGCCGGATGAGTTGTTCATCGACACCGTCAAGCGCATCGGTATCGAGCCATTTCGGGAGCGCGTCTATGCCGCTCGTTGAGAACGGCCAAATTGTCCAGGATCGCTACACCTATATAGGCGATGGGGAACCGATTCCCGAGCGCGTTCCGGTGATCGTGCCGGCACAGCGGTTTCTCGCGGAAACCGACGCGCTGATCCGCCGCGACGGCTCGCTCGGCGCGCTCTGGCCGAACAACCGCCGCATTGCCGAGCTCGCGCCCTGGCTCGGCCATCTGGCGCTGGTGGCGCTGCAATTTCCGAAATTCCGCGACGGCCGCGCCTATAGCCAGGCGCGGCTGCTGCGCGAGACTTACGGCTTCCGTGGCACGCTGCGCGCCACCGGCGACGTGCTGCGCGATCAGTTTCACTTCCTCATCCGTGCCGGGTTCGATTCGTTCGAGGTGAAAAAGCCGGCGGACGCGCACGCCTTTGCCGAGGCGGCGAACCGCTATAGCGTGGTCTATCAGCCGAGCGCCGACGGGCGGACGCCGGCGCTGCGACGGCGCGTGACAGTGATCGCGACCGAAGGCGCTGACGCGATCGACACGTCGAATTGTTGAAAATCACTGACGCCGCGGGACAATGGAGATAAGTGGGTCATACGCTGCGTCATCGTGGTGCAGAACCGCGGCAAGGTGTATGACAGCCTCATGGACGATTTTCGAATCGATCCTCCACTCGTGGTCAAAGATCTGCCCAGACCGCGGCGCCTGAATTCCCTGGCCGAGGCGCACGTTTTCGCGCAAGAGGCAATGAGGCTCGGCCGACCGTCGCCGTGGCGCGAGGTCTACCATCGGCTTGCCACCGTGAGCAGCGAGGAGGAAGCTGACGAGGCAATCGGTGATTTGCGCGAATTGCTCGATCTTGAAGATCTGCTGATCCATCCGAACCTGCCGAATTGGAACGGCGGCGAAAACTGAGTGCTCGGTTCTAGGCGACCGAGTTATTATTGCCACGGAAGATCTGGTTACGAGCGCGCCACCGGATTTCTAAAGGCCGTAAACGTGTTTCCACTTTCCGCCACCGTCGCTTAGAGTTGCGCGCGAACCGCATAGCGAGGCCCATATGACTCCTGTCGTTGCAGTGATCGCACCCGGCGCCATGGGCGGCGCAGTTGGTAAAAGACTGGTCGATAGTGGCGTCACGGTTCTCACCTCGCTTGACGGACGCAGCGAAGACACGCGCGCACGCGCTTTAGCCGCCGGTATGACGGCAGCCAAAGACGACGACATCGCGCGTGCCGATTTCATTTTGTCCATTTTGCCGCCGGGTGATGCATTCTCGCTCGCGCAGCGCTTTGTTCCGGCGCTGACCGCGAGCAACGCCAAGCCGGTCTATGTCGACTGCAACGCGATCAATCCGAGGACGGTCGATCGCGTGGCCGCGGTCATCGCGCCGACTAGGTCGCCGTTTGTCGATGCGGGAATCATCGGCCAGCCCCCAAAGCCGGGCGATGCCGGACCGCGCATTTATGCCTCCGGTGCCGCGGCGCCGCGCGTTGCCGCGCTGCGCGACTACGGCCTCGACATTCGGGTCCTTGCCGGCGCATTGAGCGCGGCCTCGGCATTGAAAATGTCCTATGCCGGGATCACCAAAGGCACGCAGGCAATCGGCGCCGCGATGATGCTGGCGGCGACGCGCACGGGCTCCGCCGATGCGCTGATGGCGGAACTGCAGCTCAGCCAGAAAGAAATGCTGGCCTGGCTCAAGCGCCAGCTGACCATGATGCCGCCTAAGGCCTATCGCTGGGTCGCCGAAATGCAGGAGATCGCGGGCTTTGTTGGCGACGATCCGGCAGCGAGCGAACTCTATGAGGGCGCCGCAGAATTCTACGAGCGCTTTGCCGAAGATTTCGCCGCCGGCGGCAAGGAGGCGAAAGCGCTGGCGGCATTTTTGAATAAAAGCTCGTCCTGAGAAAATTGGCGCGACAGCTACTTCTTCCCTCGGCGACGACAGTGGGGGGAAGGGCCCGCACGAAGTGCGGTGGAGGGGGCGTCAGCTTCTGTGATTGGATCGCCGAAGTCCGCCTTCGGATGAAAAGCAGACATCAGCGAGACTTGGATGTCGTTGCGGTGCAACAATTGCCGAAAATTAATATGGAACTTTGATTTCGGGATCTAGCAACCCGAACCCAGCAAAAACAGTTGAATAGCTAAAAGGTGGGCGACGACCGGGAATCCGAGCCGTCGTTTCAACGTCTTTAAAGTTTCGGTTGGTGAGCACCATGAAAAATAGAAAAATAGCGACCTTGGCGACGAGTGTTGCGGTCGGCGCGCTTTGCCTAGTTACAGTTGCCCCACCGGCGGATGCTGCTGGCTTTGGAGGCAAGGGAGGTGGTTTCCATCCGTCGTTCGGTGGCGGCGGAGGTGGTGGTGGCTTTCACCCGTCGTTTGGCGGCGGAGGTGGTGGCTTTCATCCCTCATTTGGCGGCGGAGGTGGCGGCTTTCACCCGTCATTTGCCGGCCATCCGGGCGGAGGAATTGGCGGGTTTCATCCGTCGTTTCACGGCGCCAGCGGATTTGCTGCTCATGGTGTCCCGCACACCCTCGGTCATGCGTCGAATCTTCATGGCCTTTCTGCACACGCTCTGCACACCCATGGGGCAACCAGCCACGGACTCTCCAGCCATGCAGTAACGGGTCACGGCGTCCACACGGCGAACCACTTCGCAAATCATACTCTGAACCACGGTCATGAATCCGCCAACACTGCCGGGCGGATTACCAATCACGGCGTCACCAACACTGGCCGCAACGCACTCGCCCACAATCAATTAAACGGCGCCAATCAAGGTTTGCACAACCAATTTGCGCACAACGCACTAAACCACGACCAACTCACCCACAATCAATTCGCGGCGCAGAATTTTCACGGACTCGGCAATTTCACTAGGACCGGATTCAACCGCAACGCCTTCGGCAACAATGCCGACTGGAATCATTGGGGTGGCAATTTCTGGGGCGCAGGATGGAATCACTGGGGTTGGGGTTGGGGAGGCTGGGCTGGACCAGTGTTCTGGCCGTTCGTTCTAGGTGATGTGCTCTCATTCATCTTCTGGCCCTATGCCTATTATGATCCGTTTTGGATCTACGGTCCTCCATTTATCTTTGCCAGCATCTTCGCGCCTGGTCCCTATTTCGGGCTCGATTATGGCTATGGACCGGACTATTACGACTACGGCTACGGGCCCGGCTATTACGGCTACGCCGGTTTGCCGAACATCTATTACAACTACGCCGGCGGGCAGCGCGTCGTCGGAACCGATCAGCCCGATCGCCAGGCGCTTACACAAGTCAATAATGAGGCGCTGCAGAGCTGCGGTGGCCTTGCACCGGGCGTCACCAATCTGCCGATCGATCGGATCCGACAGACCGTACATCCAACCGCCGATCAGGAAACTGCGCTCGACGATTTGAGCGCGGCGTCATCTCGAGCAAGCGATGCCATTCAGTCGTCGTGTCCAACGAGCGTTCCGCTGACGCCAATTGGCCGCCTGGAGGCCGCCCAACAGCGGCTGGATGCAACTATCACAGCCATTGAAATAATCCGCGAGCCGCTTCAGCGGTTCTACGACTCGCTGAGCGAGCAACAAAAACATCAGTTAAACGCGATGAACGGTTCGAACGAAGGGGCTCAATCGGGCGCCAATCAAGCGGCACTTTGCAGTCAACAGGGCGGCAGTTTGATCAACTTGCCAGTGCAGCATATCGAACAGGTGGTCCAACCGACGGCGCAACAGCAGAGCGCATTCGACGATCTCAGAAAGGCAACGCAACAGGCCTCGGATCAGCTACAATCGTCTTGTCCGACCGCAGTGCCGCAATCGCCAGTGGCTCGGCTCGAGACAGTCGAAGCGCGGCTAAAAGCTATGGCGGACGCTATCGGTTCGATTCGCCCCCCACTCGAAAATTTCTACACCTCGTTGAACGACGAGCAGAAGGCCAGATTCAACATGATGGGCCCGGCACCGAAGGCGGCCTCATCGCAGCCGCTCAGAGCGGCGCCCACTGACCTGGCTCGAGGCCGGACCAGGCAAAAACTGACAAAGCGCTACGAGATCGGCATAGGCCTGTTCGTCGAACCAACCGCATCTAGGGTCACCGGTTCAGCCAGCGCCGCGCGAAGCCCATGATCCCCTGCGGCAGGAAGATGATCATGGCGATGAAGATCAGCCCGAGCGGGATGAGATAGGGGAACTGATCGCCGAAGAAGCGCGACAGCAATTCGCGCATCAGATGGAAAAATCCGGCGCCGACGATCGGGCCGACCAAGGTGCCGACGCCACCCATCACGTTATAGATCACCGTCTCGCCGGAGGTGAGGAAGTAAACGAAGTCGGGTGCGGCGAATTCGTTCTGGATCGCGTAAAGCACGCCCGCCAATCCGGCGAACAGACCGGACAGCATGACCGCCACCATCTTGAAATTCTCGACGCGGTAACCGATGGCGCGCGTGCGGGGCTCGTTCTCGCGGATCGATTGCAGCACCATGCCGAACGGCGATTGCGTCACCCGGCGCAAGATCAAATACGAGCCGGCGACTACCGCGAGCACGAACCAGTGCATGGTGGTCGAGGTGAAGCGCGCGTCATAGAGGAATGGGATCCGCAAATGCGGCCGCGTGAAGATCAGGCCGTTTTCGCCGCCGGTCACGGCGGTCCAGGTAAAAATGATGACGTAGAAGATCTGGCTGAAGATCAGCGTCGTGATCGCGAAATAAATGTCGCGAAGCCGCGTGGAGAAGTAGGCGACAAATAAGGCGGCGCCGGCCGCGCCGGCGAGCCCGAACAGGATCGCCAGCCACAGGTTCGGCGGGCTGACGATCAATAGCGCACCGGCGGCGCCGTACATGCCAAGCCCGAAAAAGGCCGAATGACCGAACGAGACCATGCCGGTGTAGCCGATCAAGAGATCGGACGACATCGCCAACAGTCCCCAGATCAGAATTTCGGTGGTCAGGCGACGCCAGAATTCAGGCAACACCAGGGGTGCTGCGATCAGCGCCGCCATCACCACGCAAAAGCCCAGCCAGAACACGGCGGTATGGCTTGCGCGCGTTTCGTCCCGCGGCGAAACGTCAAGCGCAGTGCCTTTGTCGAGCGGTGCGGTTGTCATCGCGGCGCCGCTGCAAACAGTCCGGTCGGACGGAACAACAAGGTCAGGATCAGAATCACGAAAGACACGATCACGGCGCGGGACGGGTCGAGCCAGATCGTCGTATAGGCCTCGATCAAGCTGATGAATATCGCCGCGGCGATCGAGCCGAGGAAATTGCCCATGCCTCCGACTACAACGACGATGAAGGCCTTGAGCACCCAGTCGAGCCCCATGGTGTGGCTGACGCCGACCATCGGTGCGAACAATACTCCGCTGGCCGCCGCCATCGCGGCGCCAATGGCGAACACGCCGGTATAGACGAGCGGCACCGGAATGCCCATGGCCTGGGCCATCGTCCGATCCTGCGCGGTGGCTCTGATCCAAACGCCGAATTTCCCGTGCTTGAGGAACAGCCAGAAGCCGCCGATGATCGCGGCGGAAAGTGCCGCAATAAGCAAGCGGTACCAGGGGTATTGCAGATAGAACAAAGTGAATTGGCTGCCGATCGGCGCCGGAATCTTGCGCACCACCGGGCCGAATTGCCACAGCGCGTAGTTCTGCAGCACCAGCGAGATGCCGAAGGTGGCAAGAATCGTGTTGAGCGGATCGCGGCCGATCAGCGGACGCAGCGCGACGATCTGCATCGCGGCGCCGAGAATCGCGACGATAAGCGCAGCGCCGACCAACGCCAGCCAGAAGCTCCCGGTGCTTACGAACACCACGAAGCCGAGATAGGCGCCGAGCATGAACAATTCGCCGTGGGCGAAGTTCACCACGTCCATGATGCCGAAGATCAGCGTCAATCCCGACGCGACCAGCGCCAGGATCATGCCGGTGACGACACCGTTGACGGTCTGAATGATGAGAAGATCGATCGGAATGGCATGGAAAAACTGCGCGATCGCGTCCATCGCTCACACTCCGAGATATTGCTTGATGACCGGATGATGGATGTCGAGCGCGGTAGCCGCGCAATGATGGCGTACGGCTCCCTTTTCCATAATGTAGACGCGCTGGCTTGCTTCCAGCGTCAGCGGCACGTTCTGCTCGACCAGAAGAATGGCGACGCCCTCATTGTGCAGCACTTCGATGATGTTGCGGATCTGCGACACCATGCGCGGCATCAGGCCTTCGGTCGGCTCGTCGAGCAAGATTATCTTGGGCTCGAGCATCATCGCCCGCGCGATCGCGAGCATCTGCTGTTCGCCGCCCGAGAGCGTGCCGCCGGCCTGCGACCGCCGCTCCTTAAGCACCGGGAAATAAGTGAACGCTTTTTCCAAGAGCAGCGCGCGCTTGTCCTCGGTCATGCCGTCGCGATCAAGCCCGGTGCGGAGGTTCTCCATCACCGTCAGCAGCCGGAAAATACGCCGGTCTTCCGGCACGTAGCCGATACCGAGCCGCGCCAATTTATGCGGTGGCGTGCCATTGATCGAAACGCCATCGAACCGCACCGTCCCCTGGCTCGGACGCACAAGTCCCATGATGGTCTTGAGCGTAGTGCTTTTGCCCACGCCATTGCGGCCAAGCAGCCCGACGACCTCGCCGGGCGCGACGTTAAGCGACACGCCGTGAAGGATATGGCTCTTGCCATAGTAAGTGTGCACGTCCTCGACACGAACGAGCGGCGCCGCGCTCCCGGCCGAAGTGCTTTGAGCCGAAGTGCTTTGAGCCAAAGTGCTTTGAGCTATGGCGCTCATGTCTTCAGATAGACCTCCAGAACCTTCGGATTGTTCTGAATTTCCTCAGGCGTCCCCTCGGCAAGGATGGCGCCGTAATGCAGCACAGTGATGCGCTGACACAGCTCCATGACCACCTGCATGTCGTGTTCGACAATCAGGATGGTGAGATTTTTGGCGATCCGGCGCACCAGTTCTTTGGTGCCTTCGGTTTCGGCCTGGCTCATGCCCGCGGTTGGCTCGTCGAGGCAAAGAAGCTTCGGCTCGGTGGCAAGCGCAATGCCGATTTCAAGCGTGCGCTGCTCGCCATGTGACAGATTGGAAGCATATTCCCGCGCTTTAGCGAGCAATCCCACCGCTTTGAGCGCTTGCTCCGCCTTCTGATTGATGTCGGCAAGCCCGTTATGGTGGGAAATCATGTTCCATGAATGACGGCGCGACTGCGCGGCGATGCGCACGTTCTCGAACACCGTGGCATTCGGCAGGATATTGGTGATCTGATACGAGCGGGCGATGCCTTTTTGCGAAATCTGATTGCTCGGCAGTCCGGTGATGTCTTCGCCGTCGAAGATGATGCGGCCACCGGTCGGTCGCAGCACCCCGGTGAGGCAATTGAAGAATGTGCTTTTGCCGGCGCCGTTAGGACCGATGATGGCGCGCACCTCGTTGGGCGCCGCTTCGAAATTTACCTGCGACAGTGCCGAAAGGCCGCCGAAGCGAACCGACAGCGTCTCGGTCTTGAGCATCGGCGTAAAGTCTGCTCCCCGGCCATTAGCCATAGACACCACCGTTTCACCCTGTAACGTCACGTTTCCCCTATCGTCACTAAACATGGGTTTTGCTTGCTTAGACGATGGTTTCGTGTAACTTGGCATTTCCTATGGCAACATATGATTGCACTGAAAATGTTGCCATGACGTTGCCATGAGAACTGGCCGGGGAGCGGGGGTATCTTTTGCGACAGCTTACGGACTTGAAAATCCGCTCGCTAAAGGCGGCGGAAAAACCGTTCGACGTTAAGGATACGCAGGTGCCCGGTCTGCATGTCCGAGTCATGCCGACCGGCCATCGCAGCTTTGTCCTGCTTGGTCGCTTTCCGGGCAAACCTCACCCAACCCGCCGCGCCCTTGGTGGCTATGGCGAGCTTACACTAGAGGAAGCGCGCGACAAGGCTAGGGAGTGGCGGAAGCTAATTAGTCGCGGCATTGACCCCCGGGTCCAGGAGCAGCGCGACCGACAGGCCGTGTTGCGCCAACAGTCCATCACCTTCGCCGCCGTCGCCGAAGATTTCATCCGTGACAAGTTGCCGTCCGAACGCAAGGGCAAGGAAACTGAACAGGACATCAGGCGCGAATTGCTCCCCAAGTGGGGCAAACGACCGATAACGGATATTACGCCCCTAGACGTTCGCAACCTTGT
>JBPYFG010000058.1:0-4976 GCA_051986365.1 Xanthobacteraceae bacterium | reverse complement strand
CGCGCCAGGTCGAAATAGTTCGCGTCGCCAAGGAAGATCCCAGAAGAATTCGCAAGCGACGCCGCAATGCCGGAATAGAGCCCGCGCAGTTCGCGAAACAGCTTCAGCTGTTTCGCATTGAGCGGATGATCAGGGATATCGGCGCAGGCAAGATGGCTTAACAGCAGCGCGATGCCATGGTTTTGGGTTTGCGCACGCGGCGCAAGCGCTGCCGCTTCCTCTGGTGAAACGCCGAGCCGATTCATGCCGGTATCTACATGAAGCGCGGCGCCGCCTTGCCAGGCGCGATCGGCGACGAATGCGTCCCATTCGGCGAGTTCGGTCATCGAGTTAATGACCGGCCGCGCGGCAAGTTCGATGAAAACCTCCGCGCATTGCAGCGTGAAGCCGTGCAGCACATAGATCGTGGCGTCTTTCGCGCGCGCGCGGACGATTCGCGCCTCAGCGATATCGGCGACAAAGAAGGTCTTGCAGCCAGCGTGTGCCAGCGCTCCAACCACCGGCTTTAGCCCAAGGCCATAGGCATTGGCTTTGACGACCGCCGCGCATTCGACGGTGAGGAGTTGGCGCCTCAGCACCTGCCAATTCGCCACGATCGCGGCAAGATCGACGGTGAGCGTGCCCCCGGCTTCAGCGGCGAGTGGGCCTGATTGGGCGGGCGAGTTGCGTTTGGCGGGTGCCATGGACACTTTATGACCGCCGACATCACGGCGGTAAAGTCCAGCGGCGGGCGACTCAGAAATCCGGCCGGTGCGCGGTATCAAGATTGGCAAAACGCGTTACCGCCGCCTCGAATTGCAACTCGACCGTGCCCGTTGGGCCATGACGCTGCTTGCCGATGATCACTTCGGCTTTGCCGTCCACGCGTTCGCCCTCGGCCAGCCATTCCGCGAATTTCTCGCGATTGGCCTCGGTGGGCTTGCGCATCTGATGATAATACTCCTCACGGAATACAAAGAGCACGACGTCGGCATCCTGTTCGATCGATCCTGATTCGCGCAAATCAGACAATTGGGGACGCTTGTCTTCACGACCTTCGACCTGGCGCGACAATTGCGAGAGCGCGAGGATTGGAATGTTCAGCTCTTTGGCGAGCGCTTTGAGCCGGGTGGTAATTTCAGTGATTTCCTGCACGCGACCTTCGGCGGCACGGCGGGTCGAGCCCTGCAGCAGCTGAAGATAGTCGACCACCAACAGATCAAGCCCGCGCTGGCGCTTGAGCCGCCGGGCGCGCGCTGCCAATTGGCCCACGCTGAGACCGCCGGTTTCGTCGACGTAAAAAGGCAGGTTCTGCAGGTCGATCGAAACATCTCTGATCTTCTCGAAATCGCTTTCGTCGATGTCGCCGCGGCGGATTTTGTTCGACGGGATCCCGGTCTGTTCCGAGATGATGCGGGTAGCCAGCTGTTCGGCCGACATTTCCAGCGAAAAGAAGCCCACAATGCCGCCATTGACCGTCGCCATGTGGCCATCGGTCCGAACCTCGCCGCTCCATGCTTTGGCGACGTTGTAGGCAATGTTGGTGGCGAGCGCGGTTTTGCCCATGCCGGGGCGGCCGGCAAGAATAACGAGGTCGGAGGGCTGTAACCCGCCCATCTTGCTGTCGAGGTCGGTCAGACCTGTCGCCAGACCGGACAGGCGGCCGTCGCGCTGATAGGCGCGCGCGGCCATGTCGACCGCTGTAGTCAGCGCTTGAGCAAAGCGCTGGAAGCCGGCGTCGTAACGGCCGGTCTCGGCAATTTCATAGAGCCTGCGCTCGGCGTCTTCAATGTGCTGGAGCGGAGTCGAATCGACCGGCGCGTCATAAGCGAGGTTCACCATATCCTCGCCGATCGCGATCAGGTCCCGCCGCACGGCGAGATCGTAGATCGTGCGGCCGTAGTCCTCGGCGTTGATGATGGTGGTCGCCTCGGCGGCGAGCCGGGCGAGATACTGATTGACCGAAAGGCCGGCAATATCTGTATCGCCTGGCAAGAAGGTTTTCAGCGTAACCGGCGTAGCGGTCTTGCTGGAACGGATCAGTCCGCCGGCGAGTTCGAAAATGCGCTGGTGAATTGGCTCGAAGAAGTGCTTGGGTTCGAGAAAGTCGGAAACCCGGTAGAACGCCTCGTTATTGACCAGGATGGCGCCGAGCAGAGCCTGTTCGGCCTCGATGTTGTGCGGCGCCGTGCGGAAGGTCGGCTCCGGGGCAACTTGCTTGCGGGCGATCGAATCGAAAACTGGCATGATCCGGGTCAGAGCAATCGCGCGCTGTGGCCAATTTGCGGCACGACACCGCAATTCGGCGATAGCTCGCTGTCAATTGACTACTCAACATTGCGGTTCACTCAACACGACAGCGGTTATGCGTAACCGCCGCTCCTTTCGATAGTCCAGCCGGCGAACAATGGAAGCGGCGATTAGGGCTTTCCCCCGTTACCCACTGCATGCTTAG
Source organism: Xanthobacteraceae bacterium (assembly GCA_051986365.1). Taxonomy (GTDB): domain Bacteria; phylum Pseudomonadota; class Alphaproteobacteria; order Rhizobiales; family Xanthobacteraceae; genus BOG-931. The sequence goes on along the minus strand of JBPYFG010000058.1, from coordinate 2,542 downwards.
GAAGTTTGAAAAATGCGCCGCGGCCCTTGACGCAGCAGCGCCACCGATGGCGGACGGCTATTCGCCCGCGAGTCGCAGCGGCGGCCTGTAGGCCGCCTCGCTGACGCGCAACCGCGCCTCTTCCCGCGCGACGTAATCGCGGGTAGGGGGCGTGAGGCCCTTCTGCTTCGCCATCTGAATCTGGAACACGACCATCTCGCCCAGCCGAAATGCCATTTCCGAGCAAGCCAGATAAAATTCCCACATCCGCACGAAGCCCTGATCGTAGATCCGCACCACCTCGTCGCGATGGGCCAGAAAACGTTCGCGCCAGGCCTTGAGTGTCTCGGCGTAGTGCAGCTGCAAGATCTCCACGTCGGTGACGATCAGGCCTGCCCGTTCGATCGGGCGGAGGACTTCCGAGAGGGCCGGAATGTAGCCGCCGGGAAAAATGTACTTGGCGATCCAGGGATTAGTGATGCCGGGTGAGCTGTAGCGACCGATTGTGTGCAGGAGCGCGATACCATCTTCGGCAAGAAGCTTCGCGCACTGGTTGAAGAAGACTTCGTAAAATCCGACGCCGACATGTTCGAACATGCCGACCGATACGATTCGATCGAATCGGCCGTCCAAATCACGATAGTCCAAAAGCTTGAATTCGACGTCTCGGCGGCCGCGCTCCTGCGCCCGGTTCCGGGCGCGCTGGTACTGTTCGTGCGACAGCGTAATGCCCGTGACCTGTGCGCCGGCGATCTCGGCTAAATAAAGTGCCAGCCCACCCCAGCCGCAGCCAATGTCGAGCACCTTGGCGCCGGGCGCGATCCGCAGCTTGGCAGTGAGGTGACGCTTCTTTGCCAGTTGCGCGTCATCGAGCGACTGATTGGGCCGCTCGAAATAGGCGCAGCTATATTGCTGGTCGCCGTCGAGGAACAGGGAATAAAGCCGGCCGTCGAGGTCATAGTGATGCGCGACATTGGTCCGCGAACGCGAGCGCAGATTGAATTGCTGCAGGCGGCGGAACAAATAGCGCAGCGCACGAGGCAGCGCCCAATTACGCGTGCCGAGACGCTCCTGGCCCAATAGCAGCGCTAGCACGTCGGCGATGGAGCCCTGCTCAACGATAAGCGTGCCGTCCATATAGGCTTCACCGAGCTTGAGCTCAGGATCGAACAACACCGCGCGCTGGGCGGCCGCATTGCTAAACCGGACGGCGACGGGCTTTCCGGTTCCGTCGCCGAATGTGCCTATGCGCCCGCGCGCGGTCGTGACGGTAAATGAGCCGCGACTGATAAACCGGCGTAGAAATATGAACAGTAAGCGATCCACGGCCGTTTCCACGCACACCGCCCGTTGTGCAGCCTCCTGCAAGGGGCACTTGAATCAATGCTTTGCCGCCTGGGCCGTTCGATAACGCCTTTGCGCGGATGGAGTTTTGTTATTGCCGTTATTAAAACAAAATCCTCCTTGACCAGCAATGGTGTAGAAGACCGGGCGGTATGCCGGCAACGTGACTGTCGCACCGGTTCGCAATTGGGGTAAGTATGCCTGCTGAGCGGGGGAGAATTCAGGGGGTCAGCGTGTCCCGGCGTCTTATGCCCGTGATGGGGCTTGCCTCGGTCGTGGCGGTCGTCGTGATTTCCGCGGGACCAACGCTGAGCCAGACCAATATCGATCAGGGTAAGCCGGCCTCCGAATTGTTCGCGAACTATTGCGCGGTGTGTCACAAAAGCACGCGCGGGCTCGCCAACGGCCGCAGCAGTCTCAGCCTGTCCCTGTTCTTGCGCGAGCACTATGCCACAAGCAGCCAACAGGCGGCTGCCCTGGCCGCCTACGTCATCAGCGCCGGCGGCAATGCGCCGGCGGCAAAACCCGAGCGGGCCAAGTCAGAGGAGGCGAAAGGGCAGGAAGGCAAAGGCCACGAGACCAAGCCTCGCGCGGCGTCGGCTAAATCCGAACCGGAAAAACCGGCCACCGGAGGCCAGCCGGGACATGAAGAGACGGCTCCGGCCCAACAAGAGCCCGCTCCTGTCGTTGCCGAGCCTGCGACCGCCGCATCGCCGAATTCCGGTGAAGCTCCGGAGTCCAATCCAACGACCAGCGCCGGCGTGTCGGCCGAATCCCAGTCCAACGACAACGCGCTCGTGCCGCGCGACAATATTCCCGACTGATTTAAACTGTGGGCAAGGCTGGACGGCCTCGGCAGCGCTACTTGTAAGTCATTGATTCATCGAATATGGCGACAGTCATCCTGGCCAGGGCTGGACAGGGATGGCCGTTCGCGATCTTCCCATGGTCTTCCCAGAACCGGCTTGACGGCCAACAGTCGCGGAGACTGACGACGGCTGATGACAGGGGGACCCTATGAAATTGACGGCAAGTACCGTGCGCTCGGCCGAGCTCCCCGCAGGCAAAAGCGAGGTCATTTTCTGGGATGATGACATTTCGGGCTTCGGGCTTCGGCTGCGTGCGCAGGGATCGCGGACGCTTGTTTTCCAGTACAAGCTCGGGCGTGCGCAGCACCGCTTGAACTACGGCAAGGTGGAGGCGCTGAATTTCCCAGAGA